>JAESTV010000294.1 GCA_016763475.1 Roseicyclus sp. | reverse complement strand
ATCAACCGTATCGGCGCCACCCTTTTGCGCTGTGTCGGCGTCGCGATCTTCGTCGATCTCGCGGGCCAGTTGGGCTTCGAGGGCGGCGATAGGATCTGCATCGTCGATGTTGATGTCGATGCTGCTGCCGACTTCAACATCGGCAACCGCCTCCGCCATAACAGGGGCGACGTCAGCCACAACAGGGGCGACCTCTGGCGTGTCCTCATCTGCGACGTCTGCAACCGCGTTTTCGGCCAATCTGGCGTCAACGGGCGGAGTGCGGTTGAGGCCGACGGCGATCTGACCGGCACGCTGCGCCAGATTGGCCAGGGAACTGGCCATCTTGCGGGGGGCAGGGCGGGCCAACTCCATCGCTTCGGCGTCCAGCTCGGGTTCGGCGACGGCATGGGTGTCGTCCAAAAGCAGCGGGGCTTCCGCGACCAACTCCCGCGGCGCGGGAACCGCAGGAACGGGGCGCAATGTTGGCGCAGCTTCCGCCTCAGCCGGGACAACCCGGCGCGGCATGATCGAGGCTGCATCAATGTCTACATCGGCATCAACGCGCTGCTCGGAAACCAGCATAAGCGGCGCGGGGCGTTGCTCATCGGCTTGGCGGCGACGCGATACGTCAACCCGCACACGGCGAGGCCGCATGACACGCGCCTGGTCGTCGCGATACTCAGCTGCGCTGTCTGCCTCACCGGTGAAATCAGCGGTGGTCGATCCATTCGCAGCCAGCTGCGTATCTGCCGCACGGGCGGCCACAGCGGCTTTGAGGTGTTCGATATTCGCGCGGCGACGGCTGGTTTCCTCCGTCGACAAGCGGCCTTCGGTGTCGTGGAACAGACGATCCATGTCGCCATGTGACTCGCCATCATCCGACGTCGCAAATTGGGCGGTGTCGGGGTCGTGGTCGGCGCCGAGGTCGGCGTTGGCGGGCGCAGGGGTTTCATCCGTGGACGGAGCGGGCGCTTCAACGTCAGCATCCAGGGCAAGATCGTTGCCAGTGATGGCCGCAATTGCGGCAAGCGTGTCTTCGTCAACGGGGTCAACGGCCGGGGTTTCTTCAATATCCTCTAAGGCATCCGAGGCGGCGGCCATAGTTGACGCGCCGGTGGCGAACGCCGCCGCAAGAGCGGCAACTGCCGTGTCATCGTCAGCCTCAATCACTGGCTCAGGGGCAGCACCTTCGCCACCGGCCGAGATCAGCTCATCATCAGGCTGCACCGTTGCAGGACGCTCATTGTTTTCGGCAAGTGAAGCGCGACGGATGCGGGCCAGACGGGCGGCAACGGATGCACCATTAAAGGCGTCATCGGCATCGGGTTCGTCGGCGAAGATCGAATCGATGTCACCATCACTCGCCTCTTCGAAATCATCACCAAGGTCAGTCAGGCCGGCCATCATGCTGTTGGCCTCATCTGCGTCCATTTCAGGTGCAGCTTCGGCATCTGTAAGATACGCGCCTTCGGCAGTTTCGTCCGCGAAGTCCGCACCTTCGGCGTCTGTATCTGCAAAGCCCGCGCCTTCGGCGGCGAGTGCCGCGGCAACGGCGATCAACGTATCAGCGCCAGCTTCACCTTCTTCGACAGCCTCGTTGCGACCACCCTCGGCGCCAATGATCGCGTCGTCACCTGCCAGATCACCATCGGAGTTAGCGTCGGAGCCAGCATCGGTGTCGGCGTCAGTGGCTTGGGGCTCGTCTGCCATTGCGGCAGCGACACCGGCGATTGTGTCTTCGATATCAACCTCGGCCACATCCGCAGTTTCTGTGACGTCTTCGATTGTCCCACCGATGATCTCACCGGCGGTTTCGTCGGCGATCTCGTCTGCGGCTTCCTCTGTGGCTTCCTCTGTGGCTTCATCTGCGGCTTCAGTAGCCTCTTCGACACGGTCTTCGGCTGCCACAGGCACGTCGTCAGTACCGTCCTCGATTACGGCGACACCATCTTCAGGCGTGTCTTCAGGCGTGTCTTCAGCGGCATCAGCAATTGCGTCCACGGAGTCGTCTACAGGGGTGTCAAGGGCACCTTCTGCTTCGGCTTCCGGCGCGACGCTCTCAATGGCGTCTTCAATGTCGAGATCAGCATCAAGACCGGCGCTCATGAAGGCGGGGGTATCTTCGGCCATTGCACCTTCGGGGCGCATGATAAGGCCTGATTCCACAACACGCGCTTCAACCCGGCGCTCTATGGCGGCTTCGGTGATGCGGTGCAGGGTATCTGCATCAGGTGTGGGGGGCTCGGCCCCGAAATAGCGGTCCTCGGCTGCGAGGTCGCGGAAATATTCAGCGATCGCCTTCATCGCCTCGAAAGGGCGATCAAAGCCCTCAAGGGTACATGAAAACGTGCCGTATGAGACCGTCAGGATCTTGTTTTCGTCACTCATTGCTCTGCCACTCTGCTCGTCCGGCTAGACACCGGAATTTATCATCTTCTCGAAAGGTGTAACAAACTGTTTCCAGTAAAAAGCGACGCGAATTGGACCTTTCCGTGGAACTTAACCCAGATCATGGCAACAAAGTGCCGAAACTCCCGCGAAAGGCACGGATATGCCATTGATTTATAAGGACCCGGTCGTTTTGGTCGGCGGCGCACCGCTGGCGGCTGATATTTTCGACCTGGTGAGCGCCCGGGCGACCTTTTTCGTTGCAGCGGACGGTGGCGGTGACGCTTTGTTGGCAAATGGGGTGATTCCGGATGCTGTGTTCGGCGACATGGATTCGCTGACGGCGGCTGCAAAAGCCGCGATTCCCGCGGATCGTATCCACCTCGTGACGGAACAAGACAGCACCGATTTTGAAAAGGCGTTGCGCGGGATCGTTGCGCCGTTGATCCTTGCCGTGGGGTTTACCGGCGCTCGGCTGGATCATGAATTGGCTGCGCTCCATGGTCTGGTGCGCTTTGCGGACCGGCCTGTGGTGTTGGTCGGGACTGAGGATGTGACGGTACATTTGCCGGCGCACATGGCGCTGCATCTGCCGGTGGGTTTGCGCCTGTCACTGTTCCCGCTGGACGAGGTGACAGTGGGAATGGCGGGTCTGGTGTGGTCCTTTGATGCCCTGAACTTGCACCCGGCGCGTCAGATCGGGACCTCAAACGAGGTCAGCCGCCCGGATGTGGTTCTGACAAGTGACGGCCCCGGTGCGCTTCTTATCGTGCCGCTTGAGGCTATGGATGCAGTGATCGCGGGACTGGCGGCGGCGGATTTCCACTCGCCCCATCGGTGCGGGTCCGTTAAGGAAGGCACACCTGCTGCCACAGAATAGATCGAGACCCCGACCATGACGGCTGAGCTTTCCCCCATTGATAAAGCCAAATACGTCGCTGCGCGCCGCGCGGTGGAATTTGTAGAGGACGGAATGCGTGTCGGCCTTGGCACCGGCTCGACCGCCGCATGGTTGGTGCGCTGTCTAGGAGAGTTGGTTCGCGAAGAAGGTATGGTGATCACCGGCGTCGCAACCTCCACCCGCACCGCTGATCTGGCGCGTGAAGTAGGTGTGAACGTAAAGACGCTGGATGAAGTGCGTTGGCTGGACCTGACAATTGATGGCACGGATGAATACGATCCGAACCTGAACCTGATCAAAGGTGGTGGCGGCGCGTTGCTGCATGAGAAGGTTGTGGCCACTGCGTCCGATCAGATGATTGTGATCGCGGATATGACCAAACAGGTCGACACGCTGGGCGCGTTTCCCTTGCCGGTGGAGATCATCCCGTTTGGGTGGCAGACCACCAAGGCGCTGATTGAAGAGATGTTGTCCAATCTGGACGTTTTGGGACGGTCTGCGTCTTTGCGCCTGTCAGGGACCGAACCGTTTCGCAGTGATGAGGGCAACTTCATCCTCGATTTGCATCTGCGCCGCATTGCGCTACCGGCGCAGTTGAGTTTGGTTTTGAACCAGATTCCTGGTGTGGTGGAGAATGGGTTGTTCCTTGATATCTGCGATATCCTGGTGATCGGCAATGCGGATGGCACCGTGGAGGTTCGTGACATCAACAATGGTACGGTTGAGCATGAGCGGGTGGATGTGATCGACACAGAGAACCTGTTTGTGGATATCCCGGACTGATTTTGTTTTGGGGTGGGTGGGCCCGCCCACCCACCCCATAGCGGCTGCGCCGCGTGGGGGCGCTGCCCCCGTCCTTT
>JAESTV010000293.1 GCA_016763475.1 Roseicyclus sp. | reverse complement strand
TACGGTCCACTTCGATCCCGGCCAGCGACAGCCCATTGATGAAGCGCGAGTAAGTCAGGCTTTCATCATGCATGCGCACGGCTGCGTTGATCCGCTGGATCCACAAGGCACGGAACTGGCGCTTGCGGTTCTTACGGTCGCGTGTGGCGTATTGGTTGGCTTTATCAACGGCCTGGGTTGCGGTGCGGAAAAGCCGCGAACGCGCGCCGTAATAGCCTTTAGCCGCATCAATAATTTTTTTGTGGCGGCGATGGGTGACCGTTCCACCTTTGGTACGTGACATATCAGCGGCTCCTTAGCGGGCGTAGGGCATGTAGGATTTGACGATCTTCGAGTCGGCGGCGGATAGTTCCGTCGTCCCACGCGCGTTGCGGAGAAACTTGTTGCTCCGCTTGATCATCCCGTGCCGTTTACCGGCCTGACCTGCAAGCACCTTGCCGGTGCTCGTCACTTTGAAGCGCTTTTTGGCGCTCGACTTCGTCTTCATCTTCGGCATTTCCAACTCCTTAATATTCGAGTGGTTCAGGCGCGTAGCGGCATGCCGTTTCTGGCCGGACGCACCGTTCGAAAGGTTCCCTTAGGGCCAAGTTGAGTGCCTTGCAAGGCAAAAGGCGTGTGTTGGGGATTTCACTCAACGCTGCAAGGGCAAAGCCCGCCTAATTCAGCACCCGCGCTGCGACCGTGATAAAGGCATTGGGGATATCCAGCAGCTCCAGCCCACCGGGTTCACTTAGATGTACGTAAACCACCAGCCCCGTCGCAATTGCAAACGAGATCATTGCCGCAAAGGGCCACCGCTTCACCGTCCACGCCGCCACAATGGACGACACTGACAATATCCCGACTATGGTCGCGATCACCAGAAGGATGTCGGCCCCTATTAGCACGTCACTCCGCCTCGGATGCGTAGATCAGGCGTTCATCACACGGCGCAATCCGCAGGATGTTGGTTGATCCCGATTGCCCGAATGGAATCCCCGCGGTGACCACAATCTGGTCCGTGGTCTCTGCCAGCCCCTCCGCTGTCGCGGCGCGAACGGCGCTGATGACCGCCTCCTTGAAGCGGCCGACCGTGCCGACCTTCACGCAGTGGCAGCCCCAGGTCAGGCACATCCGGCGCGCAATGGCCTGGCGCGAGGTCAAGGCAAGGATCGGCACATTGGGCCGTTCACGGGCTGTCAGAGCCGCAGTGCTGCCGCTTTCCGAGAAACAGCAGATCAGGCGGATGTTCGTGGTCTCCGCAATCTCACGCGCGGCAGAAACGATGGCATCCGAAACCGTTTCCTTTTTGCCGCCTCGGCTGGCCTCGATGATGACACGGTAAGTCGGGTCACTTTCGACCTCAATTGCCACGTTGTTCATCGTGTTCACGGCCTCAATCGGGAAATCCCCGGCTGCCGATTCCGCGCTGAGCATCACGGCATCCGCCCCCTCGTAGATCGCGGCAGCCACGTCAGAAACTTCGGCCCGTGTTGGCATCGGGCTTTCGATCATCGATTCCAGCATCTGCGTCGCGACAATCACCGGCTTGGCGGCGTTGCGGCACTTGCGCACCAACCGCTTCTGGATCGGCGGCACGTTTTGTACCGGCAACTCCACCCCCAGATCACCACGGGCAACCATGATGCCGTCAGAAGCCTTTAGGATCGCATCGAAGTTTGTCACCGCGGCGGGTTTTTCGATCTTCGACAGGATCGCAGCGCGCCCTTTTACCAGGGCACGTGCCTCGTCCACGTCTTCGCGACGCTGCACAAAGCTAAGCGCCAACCAATCGACACCAAGCTCGCACACAAACTCCAGGTCCTTGAGGTCCTTTTCGGACAACGCCGCCAGCGGCAGAACCACGTCCGGCACGTTCACACCCTTGCGGTTCGATATCCGGCCACCGGCAATCACTTCGCAATTGGCGAAATCAGCGCCACATTCCAGGACCTTCACACGGATCTTGCCATCGTTGATAAGCAGGGAAGACCCGACCTCAAGTGCGGCAAAAATCTCGGTGTGGGGCAGTTGCACCCGCGTTGCATCACCGGGCGTGTCATCCAGATCCATGCGGAACGCGGCGCCGACTTCGAGATCATGGCCATCATCGTCAGCAAAGACACCCACGCGCAGCTTTGGTCCCTGAAGGTCAGCCAGAATAGCGATGGGTCGGCCGATATCGGCCTCGATCTGTCGGATGATAGCGTGGCGCACCGCAATCTCTGCATGATCGCCGTGGGACATATTCAGCCGGAACACATCTGCGCCCGCCTCGTGTAACGCACGGATCATCTCATAATCATCGGAAGCGGGGCCAAGGGTGGCAACGATCTTGACGTTACGGTCACGTTTCATGGATCTGGCGTCCCCTTTGGTCTTTGGATTGCCGACAATCCGGCCATGTTTGCGCTATCATGCGATAAGTTCCCCCCTATTGACGCAAAAAGCAGGCTCGAACAACCGGCCACGGCACTGGTGTTTGGCCGCAGTCCGAATTACCTCGGTATCCAAACAAGTTTGGGTAACGCATTCATGACAGGTGAGATGTCGGACACCGTTGAGGTGATTGGCGCGGCGCGGCCAGGCCGTTGGGTGATCACCTGTGATCATGCCAGCAACCACGTGCCGGACGATGTGGCGGGAGGTGACCTTGGCCTGCCGGCGGAGGATATGGCGCGCCATATCGCCTATGACGTCGGGGCCGCAGGTGTCGCGCGCGCGTTGGGTGAGGCGCTTTGCGCGCCTGTGGTATTGTCCCGCTTCTCCCGCCTGGTGATCGACCCGAACCGGGGCGAAGAGGACCCGACGCTGCTGATGCAAGTTTACGACGGCTCCATCATTCCGGCCAATCGCGGGGTCAGCGATGCAGAGCTCGAACGCCGCCTGAACCGGTTTCACCGCCCCTATCATGCCGCCTTATCGGATGTCATTTCGGCGCGGGACAATCCCATTGTCGTGGCGATCCACAGCTTCACAGCACAATTGCGCGGCCGTGATCCACGCCCTTGGCATGTGTCTGTTCTGTATGCCGGCGACACACGGCTGGCCTATCCATTGATTGCCCGGTTGCGGGACCAGCCGGATCTCTGCGTCGGCGACAATGAGCCCTATTCCGGTCACCTGCCTGATGACTCCATGGACCGGCACTGTGTTCAGCCGGGGCGGCTGCATGTGCTGATTGAAGTCCGCAACAACCTGATCGGGGATTCCGACGACCAACAGGCTTGGGGCATTCGCTTGGCGCACCTTCTTGACGCGGCCGCGTCAAGTGCCGATCTGTAGGCCAGACGTACAGGAGAGTTTGAAATGAGTGAGCCGAGCGCAACAGAATTGGAAGCTGCCGCCTTCCGCCGCCTTCTGGCGCATCTGGGTGAGCGAACTGACGTGCAGAATATCGACATGATGAACCTGACCGGATTCTGCCGGAATTGCCTGAGCCGCTGGTACCAGGAAGAGGCCGCCGAGCGGGGCCTTGAGATCAACAAGGACGCCGCACGTGAGATTGTCTACGGCATGCCTTATGTGAATTGGCGCACCAAGTATCAAACCGAAGCATCCGCCGAGCAAATGATCGCGTTTGAAGCCAACAAGCCGGACCATTAGGCCCGATTTTGCAAAAAGCGCCGGATCCTCCCGTGACGCCCTCCGCGCTGGCGCGCGTCCCGCGCCTTTGGGCGTAGCGCTGCCCAATGCGCCTTCGGCGCGGCAGCGCGGTCGGCGTGTTCCGGGCAAGTATGTGTTCGGATGTCGATGTTGAGGGGGCGCGCCCCCCGCTTTTGTCGTCCCCCACGGTATTTGAGAAGCAAAGAGGGGCGGTGGATCAAACGCTCTGCCTGACGGCCATCTCACCTAGGCGGCGACTTGACCAGCCTCGGCCCGAAGGAAGGCGGGTTTTTCGGGGTGGCTGAGATCCGGCACATGCACATATCCGCCAGCGTCAAAGTCGAGGATCTGATCCGGGGACGTCAGACGGCGTTCCAGAATGAACCGCGCCATCGCGCCGCGCGCCTTTTTGGCGAAGAAACTGACAATCTTGGGACCATCGGGCTTGTCCTCCAGGAACTGCGGCGTGACGATCTGCAATCCAAGGGCCGCCTCATCCACGGCCGAGAAATACTCAACCGACGCGCAGTTTATCAATGTTTCGGTTCCCACATCTTGCGCCTGCTCGCTCAGAGCATGTGCCAGACGTGGCCCCCAATAGGCGTAAAGCGAGGTGCCTTTGCGGGTTTTCAGGCGGCTTCCCATTTCCAACCGATAAGGCCGGATCCCATCCAGTGGCCGCAGCAGGCCATAAAGACCCGACAGAATGCGCAGATGACCCTGCGCGTAGGCCAACGTATCAGCATCAAGACTTGCCGCCTCCAGCCCCGTATAGGTATCGCCGGCAAAGGCGAGGGCAGCGGGGCGGACGTCATCAGGCGCGACCTCAAACGCTTTGAACCGGTCCGCATTCAACTTTGCCAGATCGGCGCTGATATCCATCAGGCGTCGAAGCTCTTGTTGAGACAGGCGCTTGGCGACGCGGGCAAGGGTCACTGCATCATCCTGGAAAGATGGCGCGGTCATTGGGGTGTCGCGCTCTGTCCAATCGAGGCGCTTGGAAGGGGAAATTACGGTCAACATGGGCAAGACCTCCTTATCGGACTTGGTGTAGATGTACGTGAGCGGAGCGGAGTATCCAACCCCGCGCACGGAACCTCCCGCCTGCGGAACCTGCGCTCACCTGACTACGCGGATGGCCTCAAGAAACGCCACGCCAAAGCGGTCAACCTTTTGCTCACCCATCCCCGCAATGCGCGCCATGTCCGCCAGTGATCCGGGGCGGCGTTCAGCAATCTTACGCAGGGTCGAATGGGTGACGGACAGGTATTTTCCGGTCCCGTCATCGCCGCGCATCAGGTCCTGCTGGACCGCCATCAAACGATCAAACACCTCACCGGCATCACGGCCCGCCAGCGCCCGGCGGTCGGGGTGGACGATCTCCGCGGCCTCACCTGTAATCACGGCTAGGAAGGCATTGCCGTAGCGTTCCAGCTTGGTGGCACCAACACCCGAGATGCAGGCCATGTCATCTTGTGAAGCGGGGCGTTTTTCGGCCATCTCGATCAGGGTCCTGTCAGGGAAAATGACATAGGCGGGCACACGGGCGGCTTCGGCCAGAGCCCGACGTTTGGCTTTTAATGCCGACAACAGCGGCGCGTCTTCTTCGCTGACCATCATCTTCACGGCGGGACGGCGGGGCGCAGCGGTGATCGTATCTTTGCGCAACGTAATGCCAGCCTCACCGCGCAGGATCGGGCGGGCGGCTTCGGTCATTCGGAATGCGCCGTGGCGTTCAGGGTCGGGGCGCACCAGATCACGCCCCATCATCTGCCGGAACACAGCCTGCCAGCCGTGTTTGTCAAATTCGGTGCCAATGCCGTAAGTTGACAGGCGGTCATGACCGCGCTGACGGATCTTGTCATTTTGCACGCCCAGCAGGACATCAATCAGATGGCCCGCACCAAAATACTCGCCAGTGCGCAACATGACAGACAGCGCCTTTTGAACAGCCACCGAAGCATCGAACAGTTCCGGTGGCTTGGCGCAGAGGTCACAATTCCCGCACGCGGTGGACTCGTCGCCGAAATAGCTGAGCAGCACCTGCCGTCGACATCCTTGCGCCTCCGCCAGACCAAGCAGCGCGTTCAAACGCCCGTGATCGGCGGCTTTCCGGTCTGGCGGGGCCATACCTTCATCAACCTGTTGGCGACGAAGGCGAATGTCTTCAGGGCCATAAAGCGTGAGTGTATCGGCGGGTGCGCCGTCGCGGCCCGCGCGACCGATCTCCTGATAATAACTCTCGATGGATTTCGGCAGGTCGGCGTGGGCAACCCAACGGACATCGGGTTTGTCGACACCCATCCCGAAGGCAACCGTCGCACAAACGATCAACCCGTCTTCGCGGTTGAAACGCCCCTCAACGATGCGCCTGTCCTCGGCCTCCATCCCGCCATGATAATGGCAGGCGTTATGGTCGGCCTCGCGCAGCGCCTGCGCAAGGGTCTGGGTCTTCGCACGTGTGCCGCAATAGACGATACCGGACTGGCCTTTGCGGGCGGCGGCGAAGCTGAGGATCTGTTGGCGGGGCTGGTTCTTGACCTCAAACGCAAGCGCAAGGTTGGGGCGGTCGAAACCATGCAGGAAAACCTCTGGCGGTTCCCCATCAAAAAGGCGCTCACAAATCTCGGCCCGGGTTTCAGCGTCCGCCGTTGCGGTGAAGGCGGCAAGTGGCACGTTCAGCGACCGGCGCAACGCGCCCAGGCGCAGATAGTCAGGGCGGAAATCGTGACCCCATTGGCTGACGCAATGGGCCTCGTCCACGGCAATCATCGACACGCCAGCCCGTAGCAGCATCTGCTCGGTCCCGAAGGACGCCAACCGTTCCGGCGCGATGTAGAGCAACTTTAGCGTCCCCGCCTCAAGCCCGGCCCAAACGGCATCTGTCTCTTCGGGCGTATTGCCCGAGGTTAATGCGCCCGCCTCAACCCCCGCTTCTTTCAACCCGCGCACCTGATCGCGCATCAGGGCAATCAGCGGTGAAATCACCACCGTCACACCCTCGCGCATGATCGCAGGTAGTTGGAAACACAGGGATTTTCCGCCACCCGTCGGCATGATCGCCAACACGTTTTTGCCCGAGGCCACAGCCTCCACAATCTCGGCCTGGCCGGGTCGGAAAGCATCAAAGCCAAAGGTTGATTTCAGCACAGCGAATGTGTCGGGGTGTTCGGCCAACATCGTTTCAGGGCAGCCTGTCAGATTTTGTGAAAATGCTCGTTATCCCTAGAGGGTCCCATATTGAGATTCCGTAAACAAGGCCTACACCATGCAGGTCCTGTGGATTATCCGGACAGATCAAGCAGACCGGGAAGGTCAGCCATATCGCGGAAAACTTGCGCACCAACCTCGACCAGCGCGGCGCCACCTGTCGGCGCATACCCGAAACACGCCATGCCCGCCCGCTGTGCGCCCAATGCGCCCGAGGCGCTGTCTTCGATAACAACCGCCGCAGCTGATGCGATACCCATGTGCTTCGCGGCAATCAGGAACAGATCGGGCTCCGGTTTGGATACACCGAGGGTATGGGCCGAGAAGCGTTTACCGGCCATCCGCGCCGCCATTCCCGTCGCACCCAGCGTAATATCCATCTTCTCGTCTGATCCATTGGACGCCACGCAATACGGCACACCTGCTGCATCCAGCGCGTCCAACACCGCGATAACACCGGGGATCGGGTCCACACCTTGCCGCAGCCGGGCATAGGTCGCTGCATAGAGTTCCTCGATCCACTCGGCATCGGTGCCGGGCAGTTTTGCACCGATCCGGCGTGAGATCGCGGCAACCTGTGCCATCGACTTGCCGACGAACATCTCCATCACCTGTTCCAGTGGCAAAATCAGCCCGAGATCCGCAAGCGCGTCAACCGTGACCATGTTCGACACAGGTTCCGAATCCACCAAAACACCGTCACAATCAAAAATGACAAGCTCCGGTTTCATGGATGCCTCAGGATGGTGATGGTGGTTTGGCCGTAGCTGCGTTGATCCAGTATGGTGAAGGGCGCAGAGACAAAAGGTGGCGCGGATTCCTCCCACACCACAGTTGCACCCGGAGCAAGCCAGCCATTTTCAACGGCTGCGGCAAGGGCGGGTTCACCAAGGCCCTGACCATATGGCGGGTCAAGGAACACCAGATTACAGGGCGTTTTTGCGGGCCCGATGTCAGCCGCATCGCGGCGGAAGACTTTGGTGACCCCCTGGGCAGAACACAGCGCAATATTCTCGCGCAGAAGCGCACGGGCGGCGTTGCCACTGTCCACGAAGGTCGCGTGTATTGCCCCACGGCTCAGCGCTTCCAGCCCCAGCGCGCCGGTCCCTGCAAAAAGATCCAGCACATGTGTGCCCCGTACCAGATCACCATTACGACCATTGGTCAGCAGGTTGAACAGGTTTTCGCGCACCCGGTCGCTGGTCGGGCGCAAATGCGCCGCGCCATCACCCTCCCCGACGTCCGCAAGATTCTTGCCACGAAGGCGGCCGCCGACGATTCTCATGCTCTGGGTCTCATGCTCTGGGTCTCATGCTCTGGGCCTCATATTCTGGACCTCATGCTTTCAACAGCGCCTTCAGGTCGCTTTCAGGGTCCGCGACAACCTCAGGCGGTGGAGTTTTCCCGGCCTCGATCATCCGTTTGCCAATCATGTAACCGCGCGGATCGTTCATCGCGTCCACAGCCAGCAGAGTGCCATCTGCGTAATACCAGTGCGACCGCATCGACCCGCCGTCACGGATCACCACCTGATCGAACCCTGTGTTCAGCCCGGCAATTTGTAGTTTCACATCGTATTGGTCGGACCAAAACCACGGCTTGGGCACATAATCTTCACCAGCGCCGAGGATGTTTCTGGCAACGGCCTCTGCTTGATCAATTGCGTTCTGCACGCTCTCCAACCGGATACGTTCACCCCGGAACGGCAGCGAGGCACAATCCCCGGCAGCCCAGATGTTCGGGTCACTGGTGCGCCCCTGAATATCGGTGGCAATCCCGTTGTCGAGGGTCACGCCAGCCATCTTCGCGACTCCATCGTTGGGTGTGATCCCGATCCCGACGATAACCATGTCAACGGCGATCTCGGTCCCATCCGCAAGCACAGCGCCACTTACACAGCCCTCACCCACCAACCGATCCAAGCCCAGACCTTCGCGGATATCGACACCGTTGGCCGTATGTAACGCGCGGAAATAATCCGCCGTCTCAGGCGCAGCCACGCGGCCCAGAATCCGTGGCGCGGCTTCGATCAGCGTCACCTTCATCCCGCGTTTGCGCGCAACAGCGGCGGCTTCCAACCCGATGTATCCGCCGCCCACAATCAGGGCGTGGCGACCCTCGGCCACCTCAGGTGCCATCACATCGACATCCGCAAGCGTCCGCACCACATGGACGCCGCCCAGATCACCGCCAATAGCTGCAGGAAGCCGGCGCGGCGTAGACCCTGTTGCCAGCACCAACGCATCATACGCCAAGACATCGCCGCCCACATTAAGTGTCTTGGCGTTGGCATCAATCCCATCAACCGGCGCACCAAGCCGCAGATCTATCCCATGCTCGCCATACCAGGCCTCGGGCCGCAAGAAGAGCCGCGCCAACTCCATCTCACCCAGCAAATACGCCTTGGACAGCGGCGGGCGTTGGTAGGGTGGCACCGGTTCATCCCCAATCAACGTGATCGAGCCCTCAAACCCCTCGGCACGCAATTTTGCCACACACGACGCCCCCGCCTGCCCCGCGCCAATGATGATGATCCGTTCCACAATGCTGTTCTCCGCTGGCCCTTACCGCCGCGAACCCTATATGCGAGGCCAACAACAGGACAAGCGCAGGAGCGCGATTGATGACACTTTCCGTAGGTGACCCATTACCCGGCGCAACCTTGTTGCGGATTGGCGCGAATGGACCAGAGCAGGTGCAGATGGACACACTCACCAAAGGCCGCAAAGTTGCGATCTTCGGCCTGCCGGGGGCCTATACCGGCACCTGCAGTTCCGCCCATATGCCAAGCTTTATCCGCACCAAAGACGGGTTTGATGCCAAAGGTGTGGACGAGGTGATCTGCGTGTCGGTCAACGATCCATTTGTGATGGCCGCATGGGGGGACGCCACAGGCGGCACGGCGGCAGGGATCATGTTACTTGGCGATGCCAGCGCCGAGTTCACCCGCGCCATCGGCATGAACTGGTCGGCAGAGGCCGTTGGCTTTTTCGACCGCTCGCGGCGGTATGCGATGTTTGTGGACGACGGCGTTGTGAAGGTGCTGAGCGTCGAAGACGGCCCCGGCACATGCGAAATTTCCGCAGGTGAGGCGTTGCTGGCGGCGATCTGAACCGGGCCGGATGGGAAGCGGGCGTCGGTGGGAAGCGGGCGTCGGTGGGAAGCGGGCGTCGGTGGGAAGCGGGCGTCGGTGGGATATCCACCCGGCGCCGGTTTTGCAGCTACCCGGCCAGCCGGTCCATTTTCCCCGCAAGGGTCACATCCAAGCCGGACAAACCGTTTACGCTATGGGTCGCCAACGTCACGTTCACCGTCTTGTAGACATTGAACCATTCCGGGTGGTGGTCCATCTTCTCAGCCACCAACGCCACCTGGGTCATCCACCCAAACGCGCGGGTGAAATCGGCGAAGACAAACGTCTTCTCAATCGCGTCACGCCCTGTGACCCGCGACCAACCCGCGCTTGCCAACACCGCCAAAGCCTCGGCTCGCGCAACACCTTCAAGTTTCTCGGCCATTATTCCTGTTCCTCCACCTGAGCGCGCTTAAACGGCCCGTATGCCGTCAGCACTTCAATCTCTTGATCAATGGCGGCACGTTCAGCCTCAAGATACCTACCGATTGCCTCTGCAAATCCCGCATCCCGCACCCAATGCAGCGAATGGGTGGCCACTGGCAAATATCCGCGTGCCAGTTTGTGTGCGCCCTGCGCGCCCGCCTCAACCCGCGCCATGCCGTGGGTTATGGCATGTTCGATGGCCTGATAATAACACAGCTCAAAATGCAGGTATGGGTGATCCTCAGTGCATCCCCAGTACCGACCGAACAACGCCTCCGCCCCGATGAAATTCAGCGCACCTGCAATCGGCTGACCATCCCGCATCGCCAGGCACAGCAACATGTCGTCAGCCATCGTGTCCTGGGCAATGTTGAAGAAATCCCGCGTCAGATAAGGTGTGCCCCATTTGCGCGCGCCAGTGTCCTGATAAAAATGCCAGAAGGCATCCCAATGCTCCGGCGCCAGATCGTCACCGCTCAGCGAGACGATCTCGCCCCCAAACGCCTGAGCGCGGGCGCGTTCTTTGCGGATGTTCTTGCGCTTACGGCTGGAGAGAGTGGCGAGGAACCCGTCAAAATCCGCGTAGCCGTGGTTCTGCCAATGAAACTGCTGCGACCAGCGGCGCATCAACCCGATCTTCTCACCGGCAATCGCCTCATCTTCTGTGCAGAATGTGATGTGGAGCGAGGATAACCCGTGATCAGCCGCCAGTTGTACGGACCCTTGGATCAGCGCCGTTATCCCCGCCACCTCCCACCCCGGACGGGTTAGAAACCGCCGCCCGGTGACCGGTGTAAAAGGCGCCGCGATCTGCAATTTCGGGTAGTACTCCCCCCCGGCGCCCTCATAAGCTTGGGCCCAGTTGTGATCAAAAATATACTCACCCTGGCTATGCCCCTTGGCAAACAGTGGCGCGCAGGCAATCACCTGATCCTCATGGCGGGCAACCAGATACTGCGGTTGCCAGCCAGTTCCCGGCCCTACAGAGCCCGAGACCTCCAGCGCATGCAAAAACCGATAGGTGGTGAATGGATCAAGCGGACGCCCGCCAGTCGCCTCTGGGCAAGCACAGGCATCCCAGTCCGACGGGTCGATCTGGGACAGCGACGTCAGAACATCAATACTGATCTGGGTTTCACCGTCCAAGGAGCGCTCCGTTCGCTGTCACTGGGCAGATGGGGCTGCTGGGGGGCGGGTCAACCCTCGGCCCGGGAAACAGCGCGCCAAGTAGCGGCACCAAGCCCAGCGATCAGCGCGGCAAATGGACCGTAAGCAAATGAACCAGCACCACCATCAAAACCATACAGCAACATCAGGCCCGTGACCAAGGCAACCCCCATGAACCCGGCCCACAGAATATGTGGGACCACCAAGGTGCCCCACCCGAACAGCGCGAAAAGAACCATCAGCAGCCCATGGCTGCCACGCCCAGCCAACCATGAGGCGATCCGGGTGCGTGCCTCAAGTACAGGGAACACAAACGCCAACCACCCGAATGACACGCTGCTCCCGCCCAATGCGCTTTGCGTTTGATTTGCCCCCCTGACTGGCGAACGCGGTTGTTTCACAAACCACTGCCTCGCCGGTCAGAGTGATGTGCGGCCTCAGACAAAACGCAAAACGCTGTAATGCGGGAACCATCACGGAGATTCCTTCGGTATGTAACCTTCAAAGGTGATGTTGTCGGCAATCTGACGGGCTTGAACCTCTTCCTCTGCGCTCTTGACTGTCCAGCACAGGATCGGCACCCCACGCGCCTTCAATTCAGTCACTCGCGGCGCTGCCAAATCATGCCAATCGTGGCTGATGAAACTCGCTCCCACCGCATCAAACGCGATGATTTTTCGCAACGCTTTGCGTATGGCGGGCGTCATGCCTGACCATTTCTTTTCCTTGAAGGAGCCGGTTACGATTCCACGCGGAATCGACGGCGCGTGCTTTTTCATATTGGCAATCATATACGGGTTAAATGACATCACGGCGACAGGGCCGGTGTAACCAACAAGCGCATTTACCACCGCGTTTTCCAGGTCATCAGGAGCAGACCCGGTGCCGCCGGATTGATCCTTTAACTCGATCAGCAAAGGCACCTTGCCGCCGACAATCCCCAGGATCTCCGGCAAGGTCGGCATCGTCTCGGTTGATCCCTTGAGCGTTACGCTTGCCAGTTCCCGCGCGGCCCGTTCGCGGATCAGGCCATTTTCGGGGGTCAGGCGACCCAAGAGGTGGTCATGGAAAACCATCGCCGCCCCGTCCGAGGTCGATTGAACATCAACCTCAACCCCATACCCTGCCGCAACGGCCGCGCGAACCGCACTGGCGCTGTTTTCAATGATACCCTTGGCGTGATCATGAAGCCCGCGATGGGTCACGGGACGGCCAAGGAACTCAGGCGGAAGCGGCGGCGTCATGGGGCGATCTGGAAGATGCCTTCGACCTCAACAGCCACGTTGAACGGCGACGCACCTGCACTGACAGCTGACCGAGAATGTCGGCCCGCATCACCAAGCGCCTCAACCAAGAAATCCGAGCAGCCGTTGACAACCTTCGGCTGGTCACCAAAATCAGGGGTCGAGTTCACAAAGCCGGTCAGCTTCACCACACGCACCAACTTATCAAGATCACCACCGCAGGCGGCTTTCACCTGCGCCAGCAGGTTGATCGCGCAGACCTTGGCCGCGGCCGCGCCCTGTTCAACGGTCAAATCTGCCCCGATCTTCCCGGTGATCATTTCACCATTCTCGATGGAGATCTGGCCTGAGACGAACAGGGTCTCGCCCACTTGCACAAACGGCACGTAATTGGCCGCGGGGGCCGTGCCTTCGGGTAATATCACGCCAAGTTCTGCCAGCCGTGCTTCGATCTGTCCGCTCATGTCTGCGCCTCCGCAAAATGTGTTTTCGGCGCGGAGCCTAGTGCGCCTTTTCCGGCAAGGGAAGACCTTTCAACTCTCCCGAAACGCCCGCGAGAAATACGCCGCGAACGGCTCCAGCAGATAGGCCAGCGGGGTGCGGTCTTCGGTGCGGATAAACGCCTCTACCGGCATGCCGGGGATCAGGACACGGCTGCCCAGACGTTGTGATTGATCGTCAGACATCACAATCTCGGCCCGGTAGAATCGGGCGCCGCTGACCTCATCGGAAAACGCATCAGCCGAGACTTGAGCCACCACTCCGCTGACCTCAGGTGTGGTCCGTTGATCAAACGCCGGAAAGCGGAGTGAGACGGATTGGCCGACGAACACCTGATCCACGTCAATGGCGGGAACACGGGCCGAGATCACCAATGGCCGGCCTTCCGGCACCAGATAGGCAAACGGATCAGCGGGGCGCAGGACAGATCCTGCGCCAAAGATCGTCAGGCCATGGATTGTGCCCGCAACCGGCGCGCGCAATTCCAGCCGACTGATCCGACGATCAAGGTTGGCGGCACGTTCCGTCAACTCCTGCTCGTAGACACGAACCTCACGCAGGTCGGCGATCGTGCGCTCGCGCAGATCTGTGGTGATCTGAAGGATCGCAAGCTCGGTCTCGATGATCCGCTCTGCCGCTTCTGCGCGGCTTGCTGTGGCTTGCCCGAGGGCGCCATGCAGCTGCGCCAGCTCCTGGCGTAACCGCACCACAGGTTCCACAGTGCCCGAGCCGCGATCGAGTAAATCCTGACGGCGCGCAAGTTCTTCCTCAACCAGCACGATCTGCTCACTCAGCGCAGCCTCATGTGCCCGCAACCCGTCCACTTGCGTGCCGATCTGCGTGATCCGCCCACGCAACTGCTCAACCTGACTCGCGATGGAATCAGCGCGGGCGGCAAAGAGGTTTTGCTGGCCCCTCAGCAGGTCAGCGACGTCCGGGGCAGCCAGGCCAAGGGCGACCAGCGCATCGGGAAATGTGAGCGTAGCGGCCCCATCACGTTCAGCCTCCAACCGGGCACGGCGCGCGCCGGTCTCCGCCAAACGCGCGCGGGCCACGGTTAATTCTGTCGTCAACTCGGCGGGGTCAAGCCGGACCAACACTTGTCCCTCAGCCACGCGGTCACCCTCGCCGACCAGAAGCTCGGCCACAACCCCGCCCTCCGGGTGCTGGATCGCTTGCCGATTGTGGTCAACTTCGATCCGGCCGGAGGCGACAATAGCACCCGCCAACGTGGTCGAGACCGACCAGCCGCCGAAACCCAAAACCAGAATCACCAAGCCAATCACGCCAAGCCACATCGGGCCGCTGACAGACCAGGATGGACGGGCCGTCATGACAGGCATCCTACGGCGCGCGATCCTCCTGCGGCGTGCGATCCTCCTGCGGCGCGCGATCCTCCTGCGGCGCGCGATTGCGTCACGTGGACCACATCCGCGCTGTTCACGAGGACCTTGGCCAATACGTCATCCCGTGGGCCAAACGCCTGCACCATACCGTCTTTCAGGACCAGCAGTTTGTCGCATTGCTGGATCGCATTGGGCCGGTGCGCCATGATCAACACCCCCAGCCCCCGCGCCTTCATTTGTTGCACGGCACGGTTCAGCGCCTCTGACCCGTCGTGGTCCAGCGCTGAATTCGGCTCATCCAGCACCAGCAGCACCGGGTCACCGTAAAGCGCGCGGGCCAGTCCCACACGTTGCACCTGTCCGCCTGACAAACACGGACCAAGGCCCGAGACTTCGGTGTCATAGCCATTGGGCAACGCCCGGATCATCGTGTCAGCAGCGGCTGCCGTGGCGGCTTTGGTGACCTTCGCGGCATCCGGCGCCACGTCCAACCGGGCGATGTTTTCGGCCACGGTGCCGTCAAACAAACTGACCGATTGAGGCAGGTAGCCGACCAGTTTTCCAAGCACGTCCGGGTCGTATTGGTCCAACGTGGCGCGGTCCAGGCGGATCGAGCCGCCTGCAATCGGCCAGACGCCGGTAATTGCCCGCGCCAAAGTGGTTTTGCCAGAGCCTGACGGGCCGATGATGCCAATCGCCTCACCCGGTTCCAGCCGGAACGACACCCCGCGCAGCGAGGGTGTGCTCTGCCCCGGCGGGGCAACGGTCAGACCCGCGACTTCCAGCGCAGCGGCGGGGCGCGGCAGGGCCAGACGTTCAGGCTCTTCCCCCTCTTCCGCCAACAAATGACGCAACCGCGCCCATCCCCGTGACGCCTCCTGAATCATCGACCATTGACCAATTGCCATGTCGATTGGCGCCAATGCGCGGCCCATCAGGATGGAGCCCGCAATCATCGCGCCGGCGCGCATCTCACCGCGCAGAACCAGAAGCGCGGCCAACCCAAGGACCGCCGATTGCAAGAACAGCCGCAGGGTTTTGGAGAGGGTTGAAAACCCGCCCACACGGTCCGCCGCGCGCATCGTCACGTCGAGCGCTTTGGCGCGTTGCTTGTGCCAGCGACTGAATGCGGCCCCTTGCATCCCGAGGGACCGGATGACTTCAGCCTGCGATTGCATCTCACCGGCCATCCGGTCAGCCGCGCGGCCGGTTTCCGCGGCTTCACCAAGGGCGCGTGCGGTGGCAGCGCGATTGGCGAAGGTGACGAGAACCATCGTCACGACCCCACCAACGGCCAGCCACCCAAGCCAGCCATGGAACGAGAAGATTGCGATGATGAAAAGCGGCGTAAACGGCAGATCGAAAAGAGCCATGAACACCGGCGAAGATGTCAGCCGCTGCACCGACGCCAGATCCCCCAACGCCGATTGTGCGTGGCCCGTGCGTTGCGCCCGGCTTAATGCGGCGCGGAACACACGGGCATCAAACGCTTCCTGCAACCGCGCCCCGAAGCGCGCAGCCACACGGGCACGGGCGAAATCGAGCACACCCATCATCGCAAACAGGAACACCACCAGCAAGGACAGCGCCAGCAGCGTCTCTTCACTGCCGGAGCCCAGCACCCGCTCATACACTTGCAACATGTAAAGTGGCCCGGTCATCATCAGAGCGTTCACAAACAGGCTGAACACCCCGACAGACCACAAGATCCACCCGTTGCGTCGGCGAAAGTCTGCCAGCTCATCCGTTGTCGTGCGGCCCATGGCTGCAATCGCCCTTTCGTGGCTCCTTAAGACCGGGCTGCGCCTTGACAGCCCGACTGTCCCTATCGATCTAGCGAGGGTGTCGCAGGCTGCATTGTTCCCTTATACTCTTACTAAAGTGTTCAGAGGTGACGACTCGGCCATCTCGCCCAACACCGGGGGATCGAATTGCGCGTTTTTTCTACGCAGTCAGTCGGCCGCTTGGCCCACAAACTCAGCGCCACTGCCATGGTGCTAGCGGTGGTTGCCTGTGGCCCGGCCACGCTACCGCCTGGTGACCAGATCGAGGACACCCATGAGGCGCGCAATCGCGCTGCCCATGAGGTGAATATCGCGTTGGATCGCAACATCTTGAGCCCGTTGTCCGAGGCATTCGGTGGCAACTTGCCAGAGCCGGTTCGTGACAGCGTGTCGAACTTCGCCGCAAACCTCAGCCAACCGTCTTATGTGCTCAATAACCTGCTGCAATTTCGCCTTGGCGATGCCACCCAGAACACCCTGCGCTTTGCGCTGAATTCAACGCTTGGTGTGGCGGGCCTGTTTGATGTCGCCACCGCTTTGGGTGTGCCCGCCGAAACCACAGACTTTGGTGAAACGTTGCACATCTACGGCGTCGGGGAAGGTGACTACATCGTTCACCCCATCCTTGGCCCATCAACCACCCGCGACACCGTGGGCCGGGTGGTGGATTTTGCGCTCAATCCGGTCCGCCATATCGTCGATCCACCTGACAGCTACTACCTGACGGCGGCAAGTGTCGCCTCCGGCCTCGATTCGCGGTATCAATTTGGCAGCACCGTGGACTCGATCCTCCATGAAAGCGCTGACAGTTACGCTCAGTTGCGCTCGCTTTACCTGCAACAGCGCCGCCATGAGCTTCGCGGCTCGGACGCGGCCTACGAGGATCCCTATGCCAACGAAAACCCGGCTGCCGCTGCGGATGCCGTAGCGGCTGACCCCAATTATGACCCTTATTCGGACCCGTATTTTGACCCTTATGCGCAATAACCTTCTCCGTTTCCGTCGCCGCGCTTTCCTGTCTGCCGCATTGGCGGGCACTGCGTTCCCATTTCTTCCACGCCAGGCGCAGGCTCTGACTGCTGGCGAGGCCCAGACGCTGGTAGGTGCCGCAGTTGCCGATGTGAACCGAGTGATCGCGTCAGGCGGCTCTGAGGCCTCTGTTCTGCGGGATATGGAGCGGGTCTTCCGCACCTATGCCGACGTGCCAACCATCGCGCGCTCCGTCCTTGGGCCACCCGCTCGATCCGCCAGTCGTGCGCAGATGCGCGCGTTTACCGAGGCGTTTCAGGATTACTTTTCCGCCAAATATGGCCGCCGGTTCCGCGAATTTATCGGCGGCTCGATTGAGGTGGAGTCTACCCGTGCGGTGCGATCCTTCTTTGAGGTCATCACAACCGTGAACATGCGCAACGAAGCCCCGTTTGAGCTTCGCTGGCTGGTATCGGACGGATCAGGGCAACCCTTGTTCTTCAACCTCATCATTGCGGGTGTGAACCTGATGATCTCGGAACGGGTAGAGATTGGTGCAATGCTGGAAGCGCGCGGCGGCAGCATTGATGCGTTGACGCAACATTTGCGCACCCTTGGCTAAGGCGTAAGGCTGAGGTCACCCCGCCAGCGCGGCCCCACAAGGCGGCCAGCGCGAGCCCATAGGGCAGCCAGTGCGGCCCCATAAGGCGGGGCGTGCCCCACCGCGCGCGTCAGTTCAGCTGATATTCCAACGGGTAATGCCCATTGCTGAACTCTCCGAACAAATCGGGGAGGTCGGGATGGGTCACAGGTTCACCTGTATCGTCGGGAACAAGGTTCTGCTCCGAGACATAGGCCACGTAGTAGGTCTGATCGTTCTCAGCCAGAAGGTGGTAAAACGGCTGGTCTTTGACAGGCCGCGCCTCTTCGGGAATGGCTTGATACCATTCATCCGAATTTGAGAATTCCGCATCAATATCAAACACAACACCCCGGAACGGATGCGTCCGGTGCCGGACGATTTGACCGATATTGTATTTAACTTGTGTCTTAAGCATGAGGTGCCCTTGGAGCTTAGCATCGGTTGTTACCGAACCAAGGCGGGGTTTGTCTATGCCCGGCAGCGATTCTTCGGGGAAACAGTCTGTGAACCTTGCCCAAACAGTTCTGGAAATCACCGCCCGGGGGGGGGCGCCCTGGGGTCGCTTTGGGCCTGACTGGCCTGACTGGCCTGACTGGCCTGCCGCTGGCCATCTTGGTCCTGTCATTGGCAAACACCTTTGGCGTGGCGCCTTACCTGCTGGCCGAACGGTGCAG
>JAESTV010000292.1 GCA_016763475.1 Roseicyclus sp. | reverse complement strand
GACCGGCGTGCCCACCTTCAAACCCGCAGGTGACGCCGGGCTGCTGGTCGAACTGGCCCAAACCGCCAGCGACAGTGTGAACCGCCGGGTGATCGCGCTTGACCACGCCATTGCCGCTGCGCAGATCAACGGCATCCGCGAGGTGATCCCCGCCCTGGTCAATCTGGTGGTGGTGTTTGATCCTCTGGTCACGGATCACGCAACGATCCAGGGCGCCGTGAATGCCCTCTTTCCGGTGCCGGAAACCTCCCAATCCAACCCGAAAACCCACATCATCCCCGTGTGTTACGACCCAGACCTGTGCCCTGACCTGAGCCATGTGGCTGGCGCAACCGGCCTCTCCACCAACGCTGTCATCACCGCCCACCTCACCGCCCGCCTCACCGTTTCCATGTACGGCTTTGCCCCCGGATACGCCTACCTCTCGGGCCTGCCCGACGTTATCCACGTGCCCCGCAAGACCACTGCCCTGCGGGACGTGCCCAAAGGCTCGATCCTGATCGCAGGTGCCCAAAGCATCATCACGCCGCTGACCATGCCCACGGGTTGGAACATCATCGGGCGTTCCCCGGTTGAGATCATCCAGAGCCACGCCGCTGATCCGTTCCTGTTTGGTGTCGGTGACATCGTCACCTTTACCCGCATCCGCCGCGCCGACCTGCCGGAGCGGTTACAAACGCCCCGACAAGCGCCCCGACAAACGCCATGAGTAACGCGCGCTTCAAGGTCACCTTCGCAGGCCCGCTGGTGTCGTTTCAGGACGCAGGCCGCACCGGGCACATGCGCTTTGGCGTTCCTGCCTCCGGCCCGATGGACCGCTTCGCCTTCACCGCCGCCCATACCATGCTTGGCAACCCGCCGGATGGCACCGCGATCGAGGTTTCCCTTGGTGGGTTGGTATTGGAATGCACCGAGGGAGAGGTCACCTGCGCGCTTGCGGGCGGCGGGTTCGCCATGACCGCCGCCGGGGCGGACGCCGTTGGGTGGCAGGTCGTAACGGTGCGGAAAGGGGACAGGATCACCCTTCGCGCCGGGCCGTGGGGGTCCTGGAGTTACCTCACGTTCGCCGGCCAGATTGTCGCTGAGCAATGGCTCAGCCACACCGCAACCCACACCTTGTCCGGCCTTGGCGGCGGCGCCCTGTCGTCAGGCGGCAGGTTCGATGTCAAAGACACCGCAACCCGCCCCACCCGCGTTGGCCGCTACGATTGCCCCGAAATCGCACGGCCCCTGTCCGACGCCCGCATCGTCATCGGCCCACAAGAACAACACTTCACTCCCGGCGCGGTGGACGCGCTCATCACATCCCCTTACCAAATGACCGAGGCCTTCGACCGGATGGGTGTGCGCCTTGATGGCCCGCTCCTGCCCCTCGGCAATGCCCTGTCGATCCCGTCCGAGCCGGTTTTACGCGGCTCGATCCAGGTGGCGGGGGACGGCGTGCCTGTGGTGTTGCTGGCGGATCATCAAACCACCGGCGGCTATCCAAAAATCGCCACCGTCCTGTCGCGTGACACCGACCGTCTGGCGCAGCTCCGCGCCGGGGCCACGATCCGGTTCCGCGCCGTTTCCGCACCGGAGGCGATCACCTTGGCCCGCCAGGATCACGAGATCCGCCAGGCCGCTCTCACCACACTTGCCACGCCCCGCGCCACGCTGGATCAGCGCCTGATGCAGGCCAACCTGATCAGCGGTGTGACAGACACCTGAAGGCACGATTGCGTGCGCCGTGGGCCATTCGACTGAGCCCTTGGGCAGAACCGACCGAACCCTGTCGCAGTCAGGCCAGAATCGTCCCCCGAGCCCCAGCACTCTCAACCTAGGGAATCCGGGAGAACGACAATGAAAACCCATGCACAGGCCGTTGTTATTGGCGGCGGCGTTGTCGGTTGCTCGATCCTGTACCACCTGGCCAAAGCGGGCTGGACAGACGTGATCCTGTTGGAGCGCTCCGAGCTGACATCAGGGTCCACCTGGCACGCGGCCGCCAACATCCACGGCCTGCACGACAGCACCAACATTTCGCGCCTCCAGCACTATACCATGAACCTTTACAAAGAGTTGGAGGAAGAAACTGGCCAGTCCTGTGGTATCTTCCAGCCCGGATCGCTGTATTTGGCTCAGACCGAAGACCGCGAACACCAGCTGCGCCTGCAAGAGGCCAAGGCGCGCCGGTACGGGATGAACTTCCATGAGGTCAGCCGCGATGAGGCGGAACGCCTGCACCCGCTGGTTGATTATGACGGCATCCGTTGCATCATGTATGAACCCGATGGCGGCAACGTTGACCCCTCAGGTGTCACCAATGCCTACGCAATTGGGGCCCGGCAACGGGGCGCTGAAATCGTGCGCTTCTGCCCGGTGACAGGCACCGATCCGCAACCAGACGGCACCTGGATTGTACGCACCGAAAAGGGCGATATCGCCACCCCTTGGGTGATCAACGCCGCTGGCCTCTGGGCCCGCGAAGTGGCGGCGATGGCGGGGATCGACCTGCCGCTGATCCCAACGGAACACCAGTATTTCGTGACCGAAACCATCGCAGAAATCGCCGCAATGGACCGCCGCCTGCCCTCTGTCGCGGATCGTGATGGCGAATATTACCTGCGTCAGGAAGGCCAGGGGCTTCTGGTCGGCGCATACGAGAAAGACATGCGGTTTTGGGCCGAAAACGGCACCCCCATGGGGTTTGGCCATGAGCTGTTTGCTGATGATCTGGAGCGGATTGAACCCAACATGATGCGCGCCATTGATCGGGTGCCGGTGGTCGGTGAGGCGGGGATCAAACGGGTGATTAACGGGCCGATGATCTGGTCCCCCGATGCCAATGCCCTGTTTGGCCCGGTGCCAGAGCTGACCGGCTATTTCTGCTGTTGCGGCATCATCCCCGGATTCTCGCAAAATGGCGGGCTGGGGAAACTGGCCGCTGAATGGATGGTTGAAGGAGAGCCGTCGCTTGATTTGTTCGGTTGGGACCTGGCGCGCTACGGGGCATGGGCGGGCAAAGCCTTCACCAAAGCCCGCGTGCAAGACCAGTACGCCCACCGGTTCAAGATCCATTTCCCCGGCGAAGAACGCGAAGCGGGCCGCCCTGTCCGGGTGCGTCCTGTCTACGAAATGCAGGCTGCGATGGGGGCGAAATTCAGCCTCAGCTACGGCTGGGAACACCCTGCTTTCTTTGACAAAACCGTTGCTGACAGTGCGGGGTATGTGCGCCAGCCGTGGTGGGACGTTGTTGGCCGCGAAGCGCGTATGCTGCGCGAAAACGCCGGGATCATCGACATCTCCAACTTCGCCAAATACCGGGTGGCGGGTCCGGGGGCAGAGGGTTGGTTAAACGCTCTGTTCGCCAACCGGATGCCCAAGCTCGTTGGCCGCTCTTGCCTGACGCCGTTGATCGGCAAACGCGGCGGTGTGGCTGGCGACTTCACCGTTACAAAACTGGCCGAAGATGAGTTCTGGATCCTTGGCGGCGGCACCGCGGAACGTTTCCACCAGCGTTTCTTCAACGCCATTCCGCTGCCCGACGGCACCCTATTCGAGAGCCTGACCGATGCCACTTGCGGCTTCAACGTTGCCGGCCCGCAATCGCGCAACCTTCTGATGCGGCTCACAAATGCCGACCTGTCGAATGAAGCGTTCCCGTTCTTCCGCTCCGCCCGCATCATCGTTTCCGGGGTCGAATGTGTCGCGATCCGCGTGTCCTTCACCGGCGATCTGGGGTGGGAACTGCACTGTGCCGAAACGGATCAAGTCACCCTATACGCCGCGTTGCTGGAGGCGGGGTTGGACTTCGGCGCCGGCCCTGTGGGCAGTCGCGCATTGATGTCTCTGCGGCTGGAGAAAGGGTACGGCTCCTGGGGTCGTGACTATTCCCCGGAATATTGGCCACAGGAATCCGGCCTCAGCGGCCTGATCAAACGCGACAAAGATTTCTTGAACAAATCCAGCTGGTTAAAGATCGAAGCTCATGCACCACGTGAACAAATGGTCCTGCTGACGATCGAGGCCGACACCGCAGATGCGTCGGGGTCCGAGCCGGTGTTCCTGCCGGACGGCACACCCATTGGTCAGGTTTCGTCAGGGGCGTACGGCTACACCGTTAACCAATCCCTGGCTCTGGCTTACATCAAGGCCGGGACCGCGATGCCGGGTGACCTCGTACATGTCGCCATCCTCGGCCGTGCACACACCGCCCGTGTCCTCGCCGAACCTCCCTTCGACCCGAAAGGCCTGCGTCTGCGTGATGTGAAATAGGTTAACGCCGCCGCCAGTAACCCCGTGACCTGCGCCCCCGCTTGCCGCTATACTTGGACAAAACACCAGCCGAGCAGCGGGATACAGCCACATGGCGCGCAAAGCCACCCCATTCAACGTCATGATTGTCGGCCAGAACGGCCGCCTTCAGTACGAAGCCGCCCTGTTTGTGGCCTCTTTCCGCGCGGCCAATCCGAACTTTCCCGGCAGGCTTTTCGTGGCCGAACCGCAGCCCGGCCCACGCTGGTCCAAAGATCCGCGCATTGGTGACACCGCTGTACGCACGTTGTTAACGGAGCATGGCGCAGAGATTATCCCGTTTGAGAACAAATACTTCGGCGAACATTATCCTTATGGCAACAAGATTGAGGCCCTCAAGGCGTTACCCAGAGGTGAGCCGTTCATCTTCTTCGACACCGACACGCTGATCACCGGTGACCTCACCAAGGTGCCGTTTGATTTCGACAGGCCCTCCGCCTCCCTGCGGGTCGAAGGCACGTGGCCCAAGATCGAGCTTTACGGCCCCGGCTACACGGCCACGTGGAAGTCACTTTACGACCGCTTCAACCTCGATTTCGAAAGCTCGCTTGATACAAATCACCCCGACGAATATTGGCGGCGCTACCTCTACTTCAATGCGGGCTTTTTCTACTATCGCTGCCCCCATGAGTTCGGCCAACGCTTCACGGATTACGCCGTCACAATTCGCAATGCCCCCCCGGCGGAGCTGGTGTGCCAGACCCTCGATCCGTGGCTTGATCAAGTGGCGCTGCCGCTGGTGATCCATTCTTTTGGTGGTGGGCGTGACGCGCTTGAACCCGGCTGGCTCGACGGCAAAACCTCGTGCCATTACAGGATCTTACCCCTGCTTTATGCCCGCGAACATCAAACCGTCGTCAACACCCTTGAAGCGGTTTCGGCGCCCAACAAAATCAAGAAGGTGCTGAAAACCTACGAACCAATGCGCCGGATGATCTACCAGGGCAAAGGCGCCAAGGCCCGTGCGTTGTTTGACCAGGCCAAATTACCCAGGCGCGAACAGGCGATCCGCAACACCCTGAAGCGAGAGAAGCTCTGGCTGCGGTAACATGCCCCACGCCTCACCCCACGGCTCAGGCTCACACCTCCACACGTACCGGCATGTAATCCCGGCCCACTGGGGCGGGGCAATTTGATAGAAAATCCGAGCGTTCACCCGGCGGATGCAGGCTCTTCCTTCAGGCGGTCAGAATAGATCATCAAAGGCTGCGTGTCTGAATTGACCGCCTCCTCGTTGACGACAACCTCTTCGATGCCTTCGGTACTTGGCATTTCAAACATCGTTTCAAGCAGGATGTCTTCCATGATCGAGCGTAAGCCACGGGCCCCGGTCTTGCGCTTGATCGCCCGTTTGGCAATTGCGTTCATGGCGTCGTCCGTGAAGCTCAACTTCACATCTTCCAGCTCAAACAGACGTTGGTACTGCTTGACCAGCGCGTTCTTGGGCTGCGTCAGGATTGTGACCAAAGCATCCTCATCCAGATCCTCCAGCGTCGCAATCACCGGCAAACGGCCGACAAATTCCGGAATCAGTCCGAATTTCAGCAGGTCCTCAGGTTCCAGATCTTTGAAGTATTCCCCAACCGACTTGCTTTCCGGGTCCCGCACATCTGCCCCAAAACCCATCGCCGATCCTTTGCCACGTGCGGCAATGATCTTGTCGAGGCCCGCAAAGGCGCCGCCACAGATGAACAGGATGTTGGTGGTGTCCACTTGCAGGAATTCCTGCTGCGGATGTTTGCGGCCACCTTGCGGCGGAACACTTGCCACAGTGCCTTCCATGATCTTCAGAAGCGCTTGCTGCACCCCCTCACCCGACACGTCACGGGTGATCGAGGGGTTGTCGGACTTACGGGTGATCTTGTCGACCTCGTCGATATAGACGATGCCCCGTTGCGCGCGATCAACGTTGTATTCGGACGCCTGCAACAGTTTGAGGATGATGTTCTCCACATCCTCACCCACGTAACCGGCCTCGGTCAGGGTTGTTGCATCCGCCATCGTGAACGGCACATCCAGGATACGCGCCAACGTTTGGGCCAACAACGTCTTGCCGCAGCCGGTGGGGCCAATCAGCAGGATGTTGGATTTCGCCAGCTCAATCTCGGATTTTCCGGAATTGTTGAGGCGTTTATAGTGGTTGTGAACTGCCACTGACAAAACCCGCTTCGCGTGGGCTTGCCCGATAACGTAATCGTCCAGCACACCGCAAATTTCTCGCGGGGCCGGAACGCCGTCTTCACTTTTCAGCCCGGCGCTTTTGGTCTCTTCCCGGATGATATCCATGCACAATTCGACACATTCATCACAGATGAACACCGTCGGTCCCGCAATCAATTTGCGCACCTCATGCTGGCTTTTGCCGCAGAATGAACAATAGAGCGTGTTCTTGGAATCGTTGCCGGAATTACTTGCCATGTCGTCCACCTTACGCGGGCCTTCCGTCGGCGTTATAGCCGCAAAAAGCCAGTCATCTTACCGGATTTTCGCCAGCCTAGAACAGGCCCGCCCCGGTCACAATCGCAAATTCAGTGAGGCCGCAAACCCGGCCCCTTCAAATTCCTTGGGCCAAGGCCATGGCCCCATCACTGGGGCCGTGATCCATCAGGCCGCATCTTCCCCACGCTTTTCAACGATCTCGTCGATATGGCCCCATTCAAGCGCGTCTTCCGGGGTCATCCAGGTATCGCGATCCAGTGCGCGCTGGATCGTGTCGTAATCTTGCCCAGTATGCTTAACATAGAGTTTATAAAGCCGATCGCGGCTGGCTTCGATCGACTTGGCGCTGATCAAAATGTCAGACGCGGTGCCGCGCGCGCCACCAGAGGGCTGATGCACCAGGAATTCTGCGTTGGGAAGCGCATACCGCATGCCCTTCTCCCCCCCCACAGCAATCACCGATCCCATCGACGCCGCCATACCACACACCAGCGTAGAGATTTTGGGCCGGATGTATTGCATGGTGTCATAAATGCTCATCCCCGCCACAACGCTGCCGCCGGGAGAGTTGATGTACATGCTGATCTCTTTCGACGGGTTTTCCGACTCCAGATGCAGCAGCTGCGCCACCACAAGGCTCGACATGCCGTCATGCACCGGGCCGTTTACGAAAATAATCCGCTCCTTCAGGAGGCGCGAGAAAATATCATAGGCCCGTTCGCCGCGGCTGGTCTGTTCAACCACCATCGGGACAAGGTTATTCTGGAAGTATTCCACGGGATCGTGCATCGCGCCTGCCTCTTCGGATTCAGTGTTCACGCTTGAGTCTATGTCTGCCCCTCGGGGCCTGCAAGGGCACCAATGGGTCGAATTCGCTCGGCTCGTGGGGTTGGTGATGCCTGAACGCGCCTTGTCTCCGGTGCCCACATGCCCCGTTGGCCCCCAATTGCCCCACATTTTGGCCCCCTTAGGCCCCTTTGGCTTCGGCATCACCCCTTGAAGCACAGACAGTTCGCCGCTTCTGGGTGCTGGGTCCGGGATGTTCCGATGTGTTCCGATATGTTCCGATATGTTACCCGGAATCGGGTGAGAATGTTGCATTTATGAAAGAATTTCGGGGATAAGTCCGAAAAAAATGTGTATGAATGCGCGATTTATCTGACGAATATTAACACCGTGGCGGCCTGACCCAATCGAAACCTCAGCCCATTCGGTGTCAAAAGGTTTCTGCCGCAGCAACACCGACCTTGTATTTGCCCGCGCGTGCCTTGTTCACCCCAGGGCTTCCAACCCGGCCTCAGCATAAAGCGGCACAAATTCACCAAGCCTCCGCCCTCGTTCCGGATCCGAGGCGGTCCCGTCGATTGCGCGTTTCTTCACACCTTGAAGAATCGCGGCCATCCGGAAAAAGCCGAAAGCCACGTAGAACCCAAAATTATCAATCTGTTTCAAACCCATACG
>JAESTV010000291.1 GCA_016763475.1 Roseicyclus sp. | reverse complement strand
GGTGCATGGCGTTACACAGGAATGATCCACCGTGAACATCGGAAAATCATCGGCACGTGGCATGGTGTATTCCATGTACGACCCGCTCAGGAGCTGGCCATTGTCGTCATAGGTTGTCTGCTCGATCATTGCCTGACCAATGCCTTGTGCAACACCGCCATGGACCTGGCCTTCGACAACCATCGGGTTCATCACGTTGCCGAAATCATCCGCACAGGTGAACGCCATCACCTCAACCTTGCCGGTGTCAGGGTCCACTTCGACCTCACACAAATAGGCACCTGCGGGGTAGGTGAAGTTGTTGGGGTCGTAAAACGCCGTCTCCTCCAACCCTGGTTCCAAGGTCTCAAGCGGGTAATTGTGCGGGACATAAGCCGAAAAGGCGATTTCGCCGAAGGTTTTGGCTTTGTCGGTGCCTGCAACCTTGAACGATCCATCCTCAAAGGTGATGTCTCCCTCTGCCGCTTCCAGCATATGGGCCGCAATCTTCTTGCCCTTGGCAACAATTTTATCGACCGCTTTATCCATGGCCGAGCCGCAGACAGCCAGAGAGCGGGAGCCATAAGTCCCCATCCCGAACGGAACTTTCGACGTATCGCCGTGGACAATATCAACATCCGCTTCCGGAATGCCGAGTTTGTCCGCCACAATCTGCGCAAATACAGTCTCGTGGCCCTGCCCGTGGGAATGGGCCCCGACCATCACACTGATCGAGCCGGTGGCATTCACCCGCACCGTCGCCGCATCAAACAACCCGACACGTGCGCCGAGAACACCCACAAGGTTCGACGGCGCAATGCCGCAGGCCTCAATCCAGGTGCTCAACCCGATACCACGCATCTTGCCGCTGGCCTCCGAGGCCGAACGGCGCGCTTCAAAGCCCGCATAATCGTGCAATTCCAGCACCTTATCAAGCGTCGCCTGATAATTCCCGGTGTCATATTGCAGCGCCACAGGGGAGGTGTAGGGGAACTGGTCAGGGGTCAGCAGGTTCTTGCGCCGCACCTCAACCGGGTCCAGTTGCAACTCGCGGGCCATTTTGTCGATGGCGCGCTCCAAACTATAGGTCGCCTCTGGCCGCCCTGCCCCGCGATAGGCATCAACCGGGGCGGTGTTGGTGAAGACCGCCTTCAGGTTCACGTAGACGTTCGGCACCTTGTACGGCCCCGACATCAATGTGCCGTGCAGGAACGTCGGCGTCGCGGTGGAGAAGTTCGACAGATAGGCCCCCACATTGGCCAAGGTGCTGGTGCGAATGGCGAGGATTTCGCCGTCCAGCGTCGCGCCGACCTCGATGGTTGTCACATGATCACGGCCATGGGCGTCCGACAGGAAACTCTCGGAGCGTTCCGCCGTCCACCGCACCGGACGCCCGATGCGTTTGGCCGCGGCCAACACCAGCGCCTCTTCACCGTAGTGGAAGATCTTGGAGCCAAAGCCACCACCCACATCAGGGGCCACAACGGTCAGTTTGTGTTCCGGGATCCCCATCACAAAGGCGCAGACCAGCAGTTTGGTCAAATGCGGGTTCTGCGATGTGGTGGTCAGCTTGTAACTGTCATCCGAGCCGAAATATTCACCAATGGATGCACGTGGCTCCATTGCGTTTGGCACCAGACGGTTGTTGACCAGCTCCAGCGTTGTGACATGGGGTGCGGCCTTCATTGCCGCGTCCACTGCCTCACGGTTTTCCTCAACCCAACCCCAGTCGAAACACTCGTTATCGGGGATCTCGTCATGCACACGATTGCCAGAATTCGCCAGGGCGTCAGCCATGTTGATGATGGCGGGCAGCTCTTCGATCTCAGTTGCCGCCGCCAGCACCTCAGCCGCGTCTTTGGCCTGGGCGTAGGTCTCTGCGATCACCGCCGCATAAGCGTCACCCACATGGCGCACTTTGCCGTGGGCCAGCACGGGGCGTTTGGGTTCCCGCATCGGTTCGCCGTTACGGGAGTTGATCAGCCAGCCCGCCGGATTGCCGCCAACCTCCACAAAATCCTCGCCGGTGAAGACCGCCAGAACACCCGGCATCCCAGCCGCGCCGGTGCTGTCAATCGAGACGATCCTGCCATTGGCAACTGTTGAGCGGACCATGACCGCATGGGCCTGCCACTGCATCGACAAATCGTCGGTATATTGTCCTTTTCCGGTCAGAAACCGCACGTCCTCGCGCCGTTTTGAGCTTGCTCCAATGCCATGATCTTTGGGCATGGTTATCCTCCCTTTTGTCGGAACCTGCCGCTCACCACGATAGGGATCGGTCCAGGTTCACGGGGCCTCCCGCCCCTTCATCTATTGGCAATGACTGCCCTCGGCCTGCCCTCCCGGACCGGCCGCAACGTTACTCTGCCGCAACCGCAGCCACGTCCTGGCCACTGGCCGCCATGATCGACTTGACGATATTGTGATACCCGGTGCAGCGGCAGATATTGCCTTCGAGGTAGTCACGCACCTCGGTTTCGGTGGGTGTCGGGTTGTCTTTCAACAGCGCTGCCGCCGACATCACCATACCCGGCGTGCAGAAGCCGCATTGCAGGCCGTGATTGTCCTGGAACGCCTGCTGAATGACCCCGAGGGAGCCATCCGCATTGGCCATGCCTTCGATCGTTTTGATCTCGGCCCCTTCCAGGTCCAACGCCAGCGCAGTGCAGCTTTTGACCGCTTCGCCATTTACATGGACCACGCAGGCCCCGCATTGGCTGGTGTCGCACCCCACGTGGGTGCCGGTCAGGCGTTGGTCTTCCCGCAAGAAGTCGCTCAGCAATGTGCGACCTTCAACATCGCCGGACACAGCGCGGCCGTTTATGGTCATCGTCACCTGAGTCATGAAGTCCTCCCTAGATTGTCAGCGCCATCCAACCATGGATCGCCTGATTCACAAACAGGAACTTCCGGTTGACTTTCAGCCCCTTGCGTCCCCTTGGCGTCCCCTTGGCGTCCCCTTGGCGTCGTCTTGGCATCCCCTTGGCATCGTCTCGGATGATGCAGGCGCAGCTTCATTCATCCGTCTGGCTGACTGATGCCTGACCACTCGCCAATTCATCCCAATGGTTAAACGCCCCCCGGATGATACCCCGACCCTGATCCTCAAGGCCGCCAGCGCCCCGACCCGGCCCCGACCCGGCGCGCCATCCTGACCCATTTGGCGCCCCATGGCGCCCAGAGTATCGGGACAATTCAGACGCGGCTTGAAATCAGCTTCAACGCGATCTCCAAACACGTGAGCGTGCTGGCTGAAGCGCCATGATGGGCATCAACGGCAAGCCCTAACTCCGCCTCTCGCGTGGTTGTGGCCGCGAGGGGATTTCCTTCAGCAACCCCCCCACACCCATCCCGGCGATATCGATATCCTCTGGCGCAACGCCGCAGATCACCCGCTCCATCACCCAATCCGCGCCATTTAACGCAGGCGAACGCGCACATCCCGGCAGGCCAATCACCACACGCCGACCCAAACGCCCGATGAACAGCAGGTTCCCCGGATCAACCGGCATCCCGTAGTGGATGACCTGCCCCCCCGCGGCCCGCACAGCCTCTGGTGCCGTATCTGCGGAATCCGAGGTGGCCGAGCCGGTCAGGATCAGCAGCAACTCACCCGGCGCTGTACGCAAAGCCTCGGCGAGGTCGTCAATCCTGTGGGGCACCACAACCCGCTCACTCAGCCGAACCGAGAACCGGTCAAGCCGCCCCTTCACCGACCGCCGCCCCTTTTCCGCCGGCTCACCTGCCCCAACCCGGGTTTCGATCAGGCTGGCCGAGCCCAGCGCCGCGCCCCGCAACCGCACCGCTCCGCGCCCGACCACACAGGCCCGCTCCACATCCACCTCAGCCGCCGCAAACGGGATAATCTTCACCGTCACCGCCAACCCTCGCGGCCCCAGCCGCGCCCATTGCGCCACCGTCGCCACGGTGATCGCCGGGTTGATCCGGTTGACGGCCTCAATTGCTGCGGCATCAACCTCAACCACCCCCGCATGGGCCGCGCGCAAATTCACCCGCCCGGTCGCGGCCTCACCCGCCACCAGCCCCGCCCCGGTCAAGGCCGCCGCAATCCGCGCTGCCGCTTCGTCCTCGTGCAGGTCACCGGCCTCCAACCGCGCCACCACAACAACGTCGCAGCCAGCCGCCTCCAGAGCTGCCACATGGGCCTCGGTCAAGCGCACACCTTTGGAGAACGCCACCCCGGGCGCAGGTTCCATAGGGATGGAATGGGCCAAAATGGCCCCCAACGCCTGCCCCGGAGCAACCGGACCAAACTTCATGGCTGCCGCAACCGCTGGGTGACCTCAGCCATGATCGACACCGCAATTTCCCCCGGCCCCCGCGCCCCGATGGCAAGACCAACCGGCCCATGAATGTGGCTTATTTCTGCGTCCGAAAACCCCGCCGCCACCAGACGCTCCACCCGTTTGCCATGGGTCCGTTTGGACCCCAGACAGCCGAGGTAAAACACGTCCGAGCGAAGGGCCGTCATAATCGCCGGATCATCCAGCTTCGGGTCATGGGTCAATGTCACAACACAGGTCCGCGCGTCCAACCCCAACGCAGTCAGCGCCTCATCGGGCCAATCTTCCACAATCCGTTCACCCGGAAACCGCGCCTGAGCGCCGAAAGCAGGCCGCGGGTCCACCAACACCGGATCATATCCCGCCATCCGCGCCATCGCCACCAGCGCCTGCGCAATATGCACCGCACCCACCACAATCATCCGCAGGGCTGGATTGTGGATATGCACAAAGACATCACCCTCCATCCCCGACTTATCGGCCCGGAACCGCTCGCCATACTCATCAGGGCACGACAGCCGCCGCGCGCCGGTCACAACATTCACACAATACGCCACCGCCTTGCGGGATGCCCGCGCCCCCACCAACTCTGCCAACAAGTCCTCACCAATCGCCGCAACCGGTTCCAGCCACACGCGAATCCGCCCACCGCAAGCCAGCCCAACCGCAAACGCCTCCTCATACGAAACCCCAAACTCCAGCATCTTTCCCGAAGACGTCCCCACCATCTCCATCGCCTCCAGGACAACCGCCCCCTCCACACAGCCCCCCGATACCGACCCCTCCATCTCACCTTGCCCCGACACCACCAACTGAGCGCCGGTGCCCCGTGGCGCTGATCCCCAGGTCTCAACCACCGTCGCCAACACCGCGCCACGCCCCGCCCGGTGCCACTCCAACGCCACTTCCGGCATCCGCTCCAAATCATCCATGACCACAGCCCCCCAATCCAACCCTAATCACACCCCGAGCACACGCAACCCACCCCTTCATCTTGGCCAGAAAACTCCGGGGTTTGGGGCAGCGCCCCAAGGCTGCGTGCCAACGCAAAAGCATCACCTGCGGCAGCGCCGCTCCGCTCATTCTGCCCGCAACGCCGCCATTAACCGCAACTTCTCACCAGGATCATCAGGCCGCGCCACCGCCTCCGCCAACCCGGCCAATGCCGCAATGTTGTGGCCTGCCCGAAACGAGGCGACATGGGGCAACATCACCCGAATGCCCGCCGCCTTGGGTGCAAACCCATCCCAGCGCAGCAGCGGATTAACCCAGATCACCCGGCGTGACGACAAGGCCAACCGTTGCATCGCCGCCTCCAGCCGCTCCGGCTCATCGCGGTCCAGCCCATCGGTGATCAACAACACCACCGCGCCGCGCCCCAACACCCGCCGCGACCAATCGCGGTTGAAGGCTTCCAAACTCGCGCCGATACGGGTGCCACCTTCCCAATCCTGCGCCTCCGCCCCCGCCGCCGCCAAAGCTGCATCCACATCCCTTGCGCCCATATGGCGGGTGATGTTGGTCAGACGGGTGCCAAACGTGAACGCATGCACCTCAGCCCAGCCCGCACCTTTCTGGTTCGAGACCGCATGGAGGAAATGCAGCACCGCCCGGCTATACGCGCTCATCGAGCCTGAGATATCACACAGCGCCACCAGCGATGGCCACCGCTGGCGCCGGGTCTTCTTCGCAAACTCCACCACATCCCCCCCACGGCGCATCGCAGCCCCCATGGTGCGCCGCCAATCTGGCTGCGATCCACGTATCGAGGCTTGCATGCGACGGGACATCAGGGGCGGCACGTTCAGCGACATCTGCGCAATCAGCCGGTTCGCCTCTGCCATTTCCGCCACCGACATCTGCTCAAAATCGAGGGTCTTCAGACGTTCCTCACGGGACATCGTCAGGGTGGCATCAATCTCGATCTCGGTGCCCTCGTCGGCCCTGTCCCGCAGGTCGGGCGTGTCACGTTCAACCCCATGTAACAACGCCTCCGCAGCACGTTTCTCGGCCGGTTTCACCCGGCGTTCATCCGCCACACCCTGCACCGCTGGCATCAACATCGACATCATATGCTCAAGGTATCGCGGATCACGCCAATACAGGCGGAACACCTGATCAAAGATCACCCGATGTTCGGGCCGCGCCGTGAAACAGGCGCGCAGGGTGTAGTAAAACTCGGCGCGGGCACTGAACCCAACGGCAGCCACAGCGCGGATCGCATCCGCCACCCGCCCCGGCCCCGCAGGCAGGCCCGCCACACGTAAGGCCCGCGCGAAATGGGTGATGTTACGGGTCAACTGCGGATCAGTTGGCAACTCAAGGGGTGCGTATTCGATCATCCGCTTCCCACCCCCATCCGTTCCCGC
>JAESTV010000290.1 GCA_016763475.1 Roseicyclus sp. | reverse complement strand
TCGCGGGTCACCCAGGGGGCGCGGGCCACTTCAAGGTTGAAAGCATATAGCGGGAACAGAACCGCCCGCACATCCGGCGCGCAGGACATCGCCGCAAGGAACCGGTCAGGATCGCCCTTCTCAACCAGTGCCGCGCAGGCGTTCAGGCTCACGTCGTTGCCCCGTCACGCACCAGTTTCCAGGTGATCGCATCAAGCAGCGCATCAAAGGATGCGTCCACTATGTTGGCGCTCACACCCACGGTGGACCAACTGCGCCCCTGCCCGTCTTCACTGTCGATGATGACGCGGGTCACGGCCTCGGTTCCGCCGTTGGTGATGCGCACCTTGAAGTCAACCAGATGCATGTCGTCGATCAGCGCCTGATAGGGACCAAGGTCTTTGGACAAGGCCCGCGCCAATGCGTTCACCGGACCCTGGTCACTGCCATCCGGCCCCTGGCTTTCACTGACATTCAGCATCCGCTCGCCATTGATCTTCACGACGACGACGGCTTCTGACAGCGACACCATCTTGCCGCGCTTGTTACGGCGGCGTTCCACCGTGACGCGGTAGCGCTTGACCTCGAAAAAGGTCGGCAGCAGCCCCAGTTCCTCGCGCGCGAGCAGCTCAAAGCTCGCCTGTGCGGTGTCATAGGAATAGCCGCGCGCCTCCTGCTCCTTGATGCGCTCAAGGATGCGGGTCAGCGCCGGATCGCCCTTTTTGACACTCAGACCGGCACGTTCCAGACGTTCACGCAGGTTGGATTGCCCCGCCTGGTTCGACATCGGCACGATGCGCGTATTGCCGACCAGTGCCGGGTCGATATGTTCGTATGTTGTCGGGTCTTTGGCGATGGCACTGGCATGCAGACCGGCCTTGTGCGCGAAAGCACTAGCCCCCACGTAGGGCGCCTGTTTTTGCGGCACACGGTTCAGGATATCATCCAGCAAACGCGACGCACGGCGCAATCGGGTCAGTGCCTCGGGCGTCACGCCGGTGTCGAGCGCGGATGCATAGGGTTCCTTGAGCAGAAACGTAGCAATCAGCGAGGTCAGGTTGGCATTGCCACAGCGTTCGCCAAGCCCGTTCAGCGTGCCCTGCACCTGCCGCACCCCTGCATCCACGGCCGCCAGCGAATTGGCCACCGCGTTTTCGGTATCGTTATGGGTGTGTATCCCCAGGTTTTCGCCTGCGATCCCGCTGGCGATCACATCCGTCACAATCGCGCCAACCTCGTGGGGCAGCGTGCCACCGTTGGTATCGCACAGCACGATCCAGCGCGCGCCCGCATCATGAGCGGCCTTGATCGCCGCCAGCGCATAATCGCGGTTGGCCTTGTAGCCATCAAAGAAGTGTTCGGCGTCAAACAGCGCCTCGCGCCCCTGAGCGACCAGATGTTTGACCGAGGCGGCGATGTTTTCAAGGTTCTCCTCCAGTGTGATCCCCAAGGCGGTGGTCACGTGGAAATCATGGGTCTTGCCCACCAGACAGACGGCGGGGGTGCCCGCGTTCATCACGGCGGCCAGCACATCGTCGTTTTCGGCAGAGTATCCATTGCGTTTGGTCATGCCAAAGGCGGTCATCGTCGCGCGGGTCTTGGGCGCGGCGTCGAAAAAATCGCTATCCGTGGGGTTCGCACCGGGCCAACCACCCTCGATATAGTCCAGCCCAAGGGTGTCCAGAACCTGCGCGATCTGCTGCTTTTCGGACGTCGAAAACTGCACGCCCTGGGTCTGTTGGCCATCGCGCAGGGTGGTGTCGTAAAGGTAGAGGCGATCCGTCATAAGGGCACACCCGGTTCCTGATCCGGGAAATCCGGGCTGAAGCCCGGTCTACGGGTTGAATACATCACAATCCCTCCAGCCTGGCAGGATCAAAGCTGGCCGAAAGCTCTGCCTGCGGGCCATCGCTGCTTGCGATCAGTTTCACACCCGCCGCCTCAATGGCGGATTTAAGGGTGTCAGCTGCCCCGTAATCCTTGGCATTGCGCAGATCCTGCCAGCGTATCAACAGATTGCGCAACAGGTCTTCGCCGGTGGGTTCTGCGCCAGCGGACGCCATTCCCCGCAGTGAAATCGAGGTGGCGCGAAACCAGTCAAGATCCTCGGCATCCGGGAACCCCAGAAGACGCATCGCGGCTTTCAGGGGCCGGGCACCCAATTTCTCCATCTCTGACAAAGCCAGATGTGTATTCAGATCGTCAGCCAACGCCGCCTCCACCGCTGCCGGAACCGTTGCCGATGCCTCAACCCGGTCGGTCTTTCGATACCAGCGCGCCAGGCGTTTTGCCGCCTCCTCTGCCTTCTTCGCGGTCCAATCCATTGGCTTGGAGTAATGGGTCGACAAGAGCACAAAGCGGATCACGTCACCCTGATATCCCTGCTCCAGCAACTCACGCACGGTGAAGAAGTTGCCCAGGGACTTGGACATCTTCTTGCCTTCCACCTGCAACATCTCGTTATGCATCCAGACCCGCGCAAAGGCGTGGCCTGCGGCGCAGCTTTGGGCGACTTCGTTTTCGTGGTGCGGAAAGAGCAGGTCTGCTCCGCCAGCGTGGATGTCGAATTCCTCTCCCAGCAAAGCATAGGCCATGGCGGAACATTCGATGTGCCAGCCGGGGCGGCCCCGGCCCCATGGAGACTCCCAGCCGGGGATATCATCAGCGGATGGCTTCCACAGCACAAAGTCCATCGGATCCCGTTTGTAGGGCGCAACTTCCACCCGCGCACCTGCGATCATGTCGTCAAGCGAACGGCCGGAAAGCTTGCCGTATTCGGCGAAAGATGTCACCGAGAACAGCACATGACCTTCCGCCGCGTAGGCGTGACCCTTGGTGATCAGGTCTTCGATAAACGCGATCATCTCAGCGATGTAGCCGGTGGCACGCGGCATGTGGTTGGGTTCCAACACACCCAAAGCGGTGGTGTCGTCGAGATACCATTGCGCGGTCTCGGCGGTGAGGTCCGCGATCTCTCGCCCCTCAGCCGCCGCGCGGGTGTTGATCCTGTCATCGACGTCGGTGAAGTTGCGCACAAACGTGACATTGTCCGCCCCATAGACCTGCCGCAAAAGCCGGAACAATTGATCAAACACCACCGCCGAGCGGGCGTTGCCCAGATGGGCGCGGTCATACACCGTCGGCCCACACAGATACATCGAGACCTTGCCGGGAATAACCGGCTCCAATGTCTCAACAGAGTGGGATTTGGCGTTCTTGAGGCGAATTTCGACCATAAATGCAGGCTTTCGGCAGGCGGTTAAAAGGCGCGCGACCGGCTGAATTGCTTGGTAGAATCAAGGAAACCACGCGCATCCGGTCCGCAATATTCAGCGGGTAATCAAAGAACCGGGACAGGGGCGTGTGTGTGTCATGGGGCCGACATATCACATCGGCGGCGGCCCGAACAAGGTGAAGGCGCCAAACCCTGGGATTTGGCCCGCGGAAACATGGATACGCCCATAGGCCCGGCCTGTTTGTTGATCGACATTGTGCTGCGCCAGACGGCACGGCACGGCACGGGAGCTTCCCTTTGGGGAGGGCACAACATCTGGACGGTTCGGGGCGAGGGTTTGTGGCCTGTCAGAAGGGTAGCGCGCCGGGGCGCTTGCCTGAAACAAGCGGGGACGCTTGCCTGAAACGGGGGGCAAAAGTCTGGGTTGCGAAGGCAAGCGTGATGTGCCCACCTGAGCAAACCAGACCATTCGTTCCCGGAGCCTGACGATGCCGACTTTTTCCAAACGTATCGCCGGTTTGACCGGTGGTGGTGATGACGGCTGGGGCCTGTTCTACCGCGCCCGCGCCATGAAAACAGCGGGTAAGCCGGTGTTGGAGCTGACCATCGGGGAACATGACACCCGCACCGATCCGGCAATTCTGGACGCCATGGCGGCCTCGGCCCATGGAGGACACACAGGGTATGCAGCGGTGCCGGGCACGGATGCGCTGCGAAAGGCAGTTGCGGCACGGCTGAGTGCGGGCAGCGGTTTGGAGTATACGCCTGAGAACATCCTGATTACGCCCGGCGCTCAGGCGGCGCTGTTTGCCGCCCATCATGCGGCCTGTGACGTGGGTGACACCGCCCTGATGATTGACCCCTATTATACCACCTACCCCGGTACGATCCGCGGTGTGGGGGCGGTGCCGCGCTCGGTGGCGGCGCGCCCTGAAGATGGCTTTCAGCCCCGAGAGGCGGATTTGATGGCGGCGGCAGACGGCGCGCGCAGCCTTCTTGTTAACACCCCCAATAACCCCACCGGCGCCGTCTATAGCGATGCAACCCTGGAGGGTATCGCGCGGGTGGCTGAGGCCCACGATCTGTGGGTGATCTCGGACGAGGTGTACGACAGCCAGGTCTGGGACGGCGCCCATCGTCCACTTGCCTCCCTGCCGGATATGTTTGCACGGACGATAACGGTGGGGTCGCTGTCGAAAAGCCACGCGATGACCGGGTCGCGGCTTGGATGGGTTGCCGGGCCTGCGGATGTGGTGGAACAGATGATAAACCTCGCGACCCACACAACCTATGGCGTGCCGGGTTTTGTACAGGACGCAGGGCTGTTTGCCCTGTCGATGGGACCGGATATGGAAGAACGTGTGGCGGCCCCGTTCCGGCGGCGGCGTGATCTGGTGTTGGCACGACTGGCGGGCCAACAGGCAATTTCGGCGATCCCACCTGCGGGGGCGATGTATGTAATGTTGGATGTCCGCGCCACGGGAATGTCCGGGAAAGACTTCGGCGAGGCGCTGTTGGACGAGGAAATGGTGGCGGTGATGCCGGGCGAAAGCTTTGGCGCCGCGGCGGCGGGCCATATCCGGGTGGCACTGACCCTGCCCGATGAGATCTTTACAGAGGCGCTTGATCGGCTGCTGGCCTTTGCGGCGCGCCAAATGACCTGAGGCCAAAACCAGCATACCCCCCGGATCAGCGGGGGGGACATCACAGTGCTTTGGGGATGGGATCAGAAGCGGAAGGCGGCGTTGAGGCTGAAGGTGTTCACCTCGACGCTTTGACCCACCACAGGGAAATCATTGTCGAACTGGTGCTGCATGAACTCCGCACCGATCATGATCGCGTCGGTCACCATATAATCCACACCCAAGCCGTAGTAGTAGCCCAAGCCGGTGGAGTCGAACCCCGGTGGCGGGGTTGGTTCTTCCAGGCGGGCCATCGCCATGCCGAACGAGGCATAGGGCAGGAATGCACCAGCGTCGTAGCCGATCTGCGCGCCGGAGCGGGCAATTGATTCCAATCCGCGGATAGAGGAGCCGTTTAATTCCAGAAACCCGTGATCATACGACCATTCCACACCCAAAACGACGTTGCCGATGTCAAGGCGGTAGCCGCCGAACACGCCGTAGAAGTTGCCTTCCATCGGCAGCGCGCCAACACCCGATGTGCCATCACCGTAGCTGCCGGATATCCCCACATACCAACCGTCCCAGGTCGGAGCCGAATCGGGCACATTCACAACAGTTGGCTGCGGGGGCGGATCCACATAGCCACCGGCAAAGGCAGGCGCAGCAAGGACAAGCGACAGGGCGGCAAGAGTGAAACGCATAGCAATCTCCGATAATTCGGTCGATTCGACCGGGGCCTTTTGAGGCGTCCACCAAAATGTACGGCTGGAACACTCAAGCCACAACAGGATGGCAAAAGAATTAAAACGTCCGGCCCAAGGTTGTGACTATTATAATACCCCCACTGACGAAAATTGGCGGAGAATGGCCGAATGCCCGCGAAAACCTACCGACCCGGGCAGAAAAGCTGCCCGGGTCGTAGCTGGCCAGTGATGGGCCGGTGATGGGCCAATGGTGCGCCCGTTGTCTGGTGTCACAAGGCGGGGCGTTTGGTCTTAGAACCGGAACGCCGCGTTGATCCCGAAGGTGGTCACGTCCACATCGAGGGTGGTGCCATCGAAATCATCGAAATTGTGCTGCAACACCTCGGCACCAATCACAATTTGATCGGTCACCAGATAGTCGATACCGGCGCCGTAGAAGACGCCATTATCCTGTAAATCTGCGCCGCCACGGGTGGCAGAGGCTTGAGCCACACCAACAGTGCCATAAAGAAGCGCCGGGCCGGCATCATAACCCACCTCAACACCCAAACGGTGGATGGTATCAATTGTGCCGCCAAATGCGCCACCAACGTCGATACTGGCGATCATCAGGTCCAACTCTGCGCCAACAACAAAGTTGCCGAAGTCATACCGGTAACCGCCAAAAAGGCCGTAAACCTCGCCGGTGCCGTCAGCAAACGGGTTGCCCGCGTTGTCGTCGATCTGCACATCGCCGTATTCCAACTGAACACCGCCGTAAAAGCCGC
>JAESTV010000289.1 GCA_016763475.1 Roseicyclus sp. | reverse complement strand
GGGGGTTCTTTCATCTCGTGAGCTGCGATAGGCGCAGGGGCAGGCGCAGGGCAGATGTGGGAGTGCAATATGCCTGAGTTATCCGAGTTCTTGCCAACGCTGGCGTTGATTCTGGCTATCGGAGCGGTGGCGGGTTTCATTGCGGGCCTTTTGGGGGTTGGCGGCGGTATCGTTCTGGTACCGGCGTTTTTCTTTGCGTTTGAAGGGCTTGGCTACGGCACCGATGGTTTGATGCAAATCTGTCTGGCGACCTCGTTGGCGACCATTGTGGTCACCTCGGTGCGCTCGGTCATGGCGCACCACAAAAAGGGCGCGGTTGACTGGGGTATCTTGCGGGCCTGGGGACCGGGGATCGCAATTGGTGCGGCTTTCGGGGTGGTTGCAGCGTCAGGTCTGCGCAATGAGGTCTTGATGGGGATTTTTGGCGTGTTGGGACTGGGCGCCGGTCTCTACATGGCGTTTGGCCGGGCGGAATGGCGGTTGGGGGAGCAGATGCCGGGACGGGTTGGCACCAGCGTTGTATCGCCGGTGCTGGGGTTCCTGTCGGTGTTGATGGGGATTGGCGGCGGCTCTTTCGGGGTGCCGATGATGAGCCTTTATAACCAACCGATCCACCGTGCGGTGGCGACGGCGGCGGGCTTTGGCGTGATCATCGCCGTGCCTTCGGTCATTGGATTTCTGCTGATCTCCGGTGACGGCGCGAACCGGCCTCCGTTCACCATTGGTCAGGTCAATATGGTGGCGTTTGTGGCTGTGGTTGCGATGACCCTGATCACTGCGCCTTGGGGGGTGAAGCTGGCCCATGTGATGGATCCGAAACCGCTCAAGCGAGTGTTTGCGGTGTTCATCATGGTGATGGCGCTCAACATGTTGCGTAAGGCGCTTGGGTATTGAGTTGGCGCGGGTTGGCGCGGCGCGAGTTGGCGTGGGTCGGCGTGGGTCGGCGCGGGTTGGCGTGGTGTGGCAGGTTCTCGAGGCCAAGCCTGCGGTTGAGGACAACCCGGACAGACCTAGGCTAAGGGTCGCGGGCCAATCGGGCAGCGCGCCCACCCCGGCGTTTGTAAAGGGTTGCGCGGCGCTCAGGCAGGGTGTCGATAACCGCGGCGCGGGCGGCGTGGCCCATCTTGGCCCATTGGCTGATCTCGTCGATGGACCGCAGGCAACCGGTGCACAGCCGCGCCTCTGGATGGACAACACATATCTTGATGCACGGCGATTGGATCTCGTCACGGTTCCAAAGATCATGAGCCATCAGCCAGCCCTCATGTGGCGCAACCGGTCCAGCGCCCCTTGTAGGATATAGCCAGCTGCAACCGCATCAATCACCTCAGCGCGACGTTTTCGCGTCGTATCCGCCTCCAGCAGTGCCTTTTCTGCCGCAACGGTGCTGAGGCGTTCATCCCAGAACCCCAGGGGGATGTCTGCAAATTCAGGTCGGCGTGACAGGTTTTGGGCAAAACCACGGGTGGCCTGGGCACGGGGGCCCTCAGAGCCGTCCATATTGCGCGGCAACCCGAGGATAACACCCGTGACCTCGTGTTTTACCACCAAAGCAGCCAACACATCGGCATCCAGCCCAAACTTCTTGCGTTTGATGGTCTCCAGCGCCGTGGCGGAATTCAGCAGCCGGTCCGACAGCGCAACACCAATAGTCTTGGTGCCCAGATCAAGGCCAATCAGCCCCCGCATCGGAGCAATTGCGCCTGCAAACTCCTCCAGCTCCGGGAAGATCACTGACTTCCGGCCCGTGCCATGGCGGTGCCAAACGCATCGTTGATCAGTTGCAGCGCATCGGGGATATCCGCGAAGACCACTTGCGCATTGTCGAGGACCAACTGCGCGGAGTTGATCTGATCGAGCACCCCATACGCCGTAATCAGCCGCGCCCAATCCTCGGGTGTGCCGCCTTCGGTGGCGAGGCGATCCGCGAGGCCCGCAACCATGTTCTGGATCATCACCTGCTGGTCGGCAGGGTCCATCCCCTCCGCCGCTGCCACGTCAGCGGCAGTTGGCCCACGTGGAGTGGCAAGCAGAGCCGGATCAAGGTCAACCCCGGCGGCAAAGGCGATATCGGCAATTTGTAACTGTATCGGGTCGACCCAGGGCGCGTCGGGGCGGGAATCCGACAAAAGCCCGGACCAGATCGGCAGCGCCAGATCGGGGCGGCCTTGTTGGGCGTACATCTGACCGGCGTAGTATCGCCCGGTGCCGTCACCCGGCTCCATTTGCAGGCCAATCCGCAGGGCAACTTCCGCCTCCGGCGAGACATAGCCGCTAGCGGCGAAGATCATCATTTCGGCCAGGTCAATATAGTGACGCCCGATGGCGTCCTCCCCCAGAAGCTCAATCAGCCGGGATTGCGCCCGGTGTGCGGCGCGGAAATTGCCCAACATCGCCTCGTTGGCTGCCAGAAGATTAAGCCCCTCGGGGTCATCCGGGCGGCTTTCCAACGCAATGCGCAGTTGCGCCACCAAAGCCAGGCGGTCCGGATCAACGGCTGGGGCAGGGCGCACGGCCACCTGATCTTCGGCCATGTCCTGGGACGGGCGATTTTCACGGGCCTCCTCAATCAGTGCGATGCGCTCGTTCAGAGGAAGGTCCGGATAACCGGGGGCACCAATCACGGAATACAGCCAGAAGGCGCCACCGATCATCGCCACAAGGCCGGCGCCAATCAGCCCCAGGCCACGGCGCGATTGCACCTCAACCCTTTGGGAGGCCTGTATCGTCCGGTCAGCGTCAAGGATACGGCGGCTCACTTCAGTGCGCGCGCGGGTGGCCTCGGCGTCCGACAAGGTGCCCCGCGCCAGGTCTCGGTCCAGCTCGGAAAGCTGATCGCGGTAAACCTGCAGGTCATAGGCAGCCGCTGGTGACTGCGCCTCGGACGGCTTGCGGGCGGCAATAAATACCAGCGCCGCCACCACGGTAGAGATGAACCCAACTGCGATCCAGAATGCCATCGTTCTGCGGTCCTTTTCCCGTCACTGCCCCCCCACATAAGCCGCCCCGGCCCCAAGCGAAAGCCGTCAGGCAATCACATCTATGACAAGGCCGGGCGGGCAAGCGCGACATCATGGCCGGTGGTCGCAAATTACATCTCACATGTCGCAGCCAGTATCCTTTTTTTTCCACGCATGCGCACAAGCAAGGGAATAGTTCGGGAGCCCGTCCATGCGTAGATATTCCGCCTTTGCCATCGCCCGTGAAGCCGCCCGCCACCACTCCGGGTGGGAACGCGCGTGGCGTTCGCCGCAGCCCAAAGCCAGTTACGATGTGATCATCGTTGGCGCCGGGGGCCATGGCTTGGCCAGCGCCTACTACCTTGGCAAAAACTTCGGCATCACCAATGTCGCGGTGATCGAGAAAGGCTGGCTTGGCGGTGGCAACACTGGTCGCAACACCACAATTATCCGCTCAAACTACCTGCAAGACCCCTCCGCCGCGATTTATGAGAAGGCGCGCCGGTTGTACGAAACCCTGAGCCAGGACCTGAACTACAACGTGATGTTCAGCCCCCGTGGGGTGATCATGCTGGCCCAGACCCATCACGAGGTGCGCGGCTACCTGCGCACCGCCCATGCCAATGCGTTGCAGGGGATTGAAACAAAATTCATCGACAAGCATCAGGTCAAGAAACTTGTGCCGATCATGAACATCGACGGGCCGCGCTACCCGGTGCTTGGAGGGTTGTGGCAGCCGCGCGGCGGTTCGGCCCGTCACGACGCGGTGGCCTGGGGCTATGCACGCGCCTGTTCCGACATGGGCATGGACATTATCCAGCAGACCGAAGTGACCGGGATTCGCCGCGATGGCGGCGCGGTTGCCGGTGTTGAGACAACAAAAGGCTTCATCGGGTGTAAGAAACTTGGCGTTGTGGTTGCGGGCCATTCCGGGGTGCTGGCCGAAATGGCCGGGTTCCGTCTGCCGCTGGAATCAGTGGCGTTACAGGCGCTGGTATCGGAGCCGATCAAGCCGATCATGGATGTAGTGGTGATGGCCAACACGGTGCACGGCTACATGTCCCAGTCCGACAAGGGTGAGATGGTCATCGGCGGTGGCACCGATGGCTACAACAACTACACCCAGCGTGGCTCGTTCCATCATATCGAGGAAACCGTTCGCGCGTTGATCGAGACGTTCCCGATGTTGTCGCGCCTGAAAATGTTGCGCCAATGGGGTGGGATTGTGGATATCACCGGGGACCGCTCTCCGATCCTGTCAAAGACGCCGGTGGACGGCATGTTCATGAATTGCGGCTGGGGCACCGGGGGCTTCAAGTCGATTCCCGGCTCTGGCTGGGGGTTTGCGGAGCTGATGGCCAAAGGGCATTCGCCTTTAACGGCAGAATTCGGGATCGAGCGGTTCCGCGAGGGCCGGTTTATCGACGAGTCAGTTGCGGCGGGGGTGGCACACTGATGGCAAACATCCACCCTCCCATGGGCCAAACCGGGAAGGCGTCGCAAACCGCCGGGGTGGCTGGCGCGGCGGCGGGTCTTGTTTGGCTCACCTCTGGTGGTGTGGCGTCTTCAGGTCGGGGTGTCCGAATCCCAATGGGCTTGGCCCAGATCGCTGATGAGCCGCAAATTGAGGCGCGAGACCGGGACGTGGCAGTTTTCAGCCCATCAAATGCGCCCGATCCGGCCCTTTTTGGCGCATTTCGCCCATCCCACACCCATCCCATTGAGCCATCCTTCCGCACGTCCACACTGAGGCATGCAGAAATGGAGGATGCCTTATGTCTGACTACGACCAACGCAACAAAGCCTTCGACTATACCCCGCCCTCACGTGGCGGCTCTGGCACCGGCGTACTTATGCTTGTCGGCGGCCTTATCGCGCTGTTTTTCCTGGCCATGCTGTTCATCGGCGCAGGCAGCAACAGCCCGCTCCCCGCAGAAGGCGCGGCCCCCGGAGTCACTCCGACAGATGCTGTGCCCGCGGCCCCGGTCATCACGGGCCCGGTTACCACGGCCCCGGCCCCGGCCTAATAACGACTTCAGACTGATAAATCCGGCTCGGACAGGGGTGCCCTTGTCCGGGCCACAGGGCTGTTTTTCGCAGCTACCAGCGGCCACCACGCCCGAAATAGTGCGACCCGCCGCCGCCGGATGTGTTGCCGGACGAATCCCCCCGACGACGCAGGCCGCGAAACACCACAATGACAGCAAACAGCGCCAGCGCGCCGACGCCAAAAAACGGCCAATAGTCGAGCAATGTCAGTGTTTCGTCAGATCCCATGGCGCAACCCTAACACATCCGCTCACGCCCGTCGCCCCGTCGCGGGACAACACCTGCGGGGGTGCAGACATGCGATGCGCTCACTTGTTCCCAAACCCCATGACCCGTCCCAACCTCAAGGAGGTGTCCTTATGCTGACCGTCACTTGCCCTGTCTGCGGTGTCGCCGCCTGTGAGACCGAGCTTGCGCCCGGCGGTGAAGCGCATCTGAAACGGTTCGGCCCCGGCTCCAGCGATGACCAGTTTGAGGAATATTTGTTCCTGCGCCCCAACACCCGCGGCGTCCACTTTGAACGCTGGCGCCATGGGGCGGGGTGCGGCAAGTGGTTCCTTGCGGCCCGTGACACCGCCACCTTGGAGGTGTTCGGGACCTACTCCGCGCAAACCCTGGAGCCGCCCGCTGATCTGATCGCCAAAATTCAAGCCAAACGCCCAGGTTGGAGCTATTGCCCATGAGCACCCGTCTGCAAAGCAATGGTCGCCTGATCGACCGCACCACGACAGTGACATTCACCTTCAACGGCAAGGTGATGCGGGGTCATTCCGGCGATACGCTGGCCTCAGCCCTGCTGGCCAATGGCCAGACCATGGTGGGCCGCTCGTTCAAATATCATCGGCCTCGCGGGATCATGACCTCTGGCGCGGAGGAGCCGAATGCGTTGGTCAACCTGGGGTCCGGCCCACGTCACGAGCCGAACCACGGGCGACCACAACCGAGCTGTTTGACCAGCTTGAGGCCAAATCACAGAACCATTGGCCCTCACTTGAGTTTGACATCGGTGAGCTCAACGGATTGGTCAGCCGCCTCCTGCCGGCTGGCTTCTATTACAAGACATTCATCCACCCCCGCGCGGCCTGGAAACACGTGTTCGAGCCGTTCATCCGTAAATCGGCAGGCCTCGGCAAAGCCCCGGACGCGGAGACCATGGATGGCGACAGATACGAACATTTCTACGCCCATGTAGATCTGGTTGTGGCCGGTGGTGGCATCGCGGGCCTTCAGGCGGCACTGATCGCTGGCCGATCCGGGGCGAAGGTTCTGTTGATGGAGCAGACCGCCCATTGGGGCGGGCGGGCTCCTGTGGACGGTGTGGAAATTGACGGCGCACCTGCGGAGGTGTGGATCGCGGCGGCGGTGGCTGAACTGGAGGTGATGGACAATGTCACCCTACGCAGCCGCGCCATGGTCTCCGGGGTCTATGACCACGGTTATGTGCTGGGGTACGAGCGGTTGGCGGACCATACCCCCGGCGTTGATGGTCCCCGTCACCGGCTGTGGCGTATCCGTGCCGCTCAGGTGATCTCGGCCACCGGCGCGTTGGAGCGCCCCCTGAGTTTCGCGGGGAATGACAAGCCGGGTGTGATGCTGGCCTCAGCGGTGCGGGACTATGTGGTGAACTACGGCGTGTCCGTGGGGGACCGGGTGGTTGTTGTGACCAACAACGATGACGCCTATCGCACCGCAATTGCCGTGGTTGAAGCCGGGCTTTCGGTGCCTTGCATCGTTGACGCCCGCCCCGAGGCCAATGGAGAGCTGCCAGAGCGCGCCCGCGCCTTGGGAATACCTGTCAGGACCGGCTGCGCCATTGCCGTTGCCAGAGGGTCGCGCCGAATTGTGTCGGTGGCCCTGTGCGCCCAGGCAGGTGAGGGCACAATTGAGCAAGAGATCCCCTGTGATGTCATCGCCATGTCCGGCGGCTGGTCTCCGGTGGTTCACCTGTGGTCCCATTGCGGTGGCAAGTTGACCTGGGACGAGGGTGCCGCGTTCTTCCGCCCCGATCATGCGCGCCCACCAACGAACCAGACCGGGGACGGGTTTGTGACCTGTGTAGGGGCCG
>JAESTV010000288.1 GCA_016763475.1 Roseicyclus sp. | reverse complement strand
GTCACGAGACCGGCGGGTTTTGCTGGTTTTCTGGCGTCAGTAGCAACAACCCTCGACGGCTGTGCCCCCACCAGCCAAGCGGTCATGTTTGAGGACGGCGCAAGCGCAATTGAACTTGTCACTGCGATCTATCACGCGGACCGCACCGGGCAGCGTGTCTGCCTTCCTCTGGATCGAAGCCTGGCGATCTGCCAAACCTTGGTGCACCCATGAGCCTGATCCATCCCGACCGCCTGTTCCCCCCCGACCCTGCTACCCGGGCCATCACCCGCGCCCTTTTTTCAGAGGTCTGTGACCTTCCGATTTTCAGCCCCCATGGTCACTGTGATCCGGCATGGTTTGCACGTGATCAACCGTTCGCAGATCCGTCTTCGCTGCTGATCCAGCCGGACCACTACGTGTTGCGTATGCTGGTCAGTCAGGGGGTGACGTTTGAGGCCCTTGGTCTGGCACCTGACGGCGCCCCCAGAGAGACCGATCCGCGCGCCGTCTGGCACCTGTTCGCCCGGAACTACCACCTGTTCCGGGGCACCCCGACGCGGCTGTGGATGGACTATACGTTCAGCGAGTTGTTTGGGCTGGAGGTTCCCCTGACGGGTGCGACGGCTGACATGTACTTTGACCGGATTTCAGACTGCCTCGGCAAAGCAGAGTATCACCCACGGGCGTTGTTTGACCGCTTCGGGATCGAAATGTTGGCCACCACCGAGGGGGCGCTTGATCCGTTGAACCATCACGCGGCCATTGCAAGCAGCAACTGGACTGGCCGGGTTGTCACAACCTATCGGCCAGATGAGGTCACAGACCCGGAGCACGAGACTTTCGCCGCCAACCTCGAACAATTCGCCGTGCTGAGTGGCTGTGACGTCAGCACCTGGGCGGGTTACCTTGAGGCGCATCACGTGCGCCGCGCGGTCTTCAGAAACCACGGAGCCGTCGCCACAGACCATGGCGTGCCCGTTCCGCAGACCGCCGACCTGTGCCCGCAAGAATGCGAAGCGCTTTTTGACAAGGTCTACAAAGGCCAGGCTGACGCGAAAGACGCGGCGCTGTTCCGGGCGCAGATGCTGACCGAGATGGCCCGAATGTCCGTCGAAGACGGCATGACCATGCAAATTCACCCCGGATCCTTGCGGAACCACAACCGCCGCGTGTTCACCCGCCTTGGGCGTGACAAGGGTTACGATATCCCGCGACAGGTGGATTTCGTCGGGGGGCTTGCGCCATTGTTGAATGCTGTTGGCGACGTGCCGGGCCTGAAGATTGTTGTTTTTACCTTGGATGAGGCGACCTACAGCCGCGAGTTGGCACCTTTGGCCGGGGCCTACCCCGCGTTGTTTATTGGTCCCGCATGGTGGTTTTTTGATAGCCCCGATGGCATCCGGCGCCAGCACGAGGCGGTGATCGAAACGGCCGGGTTCTACAACACGGTTGGGTTCAACGATGACACCCGCGCCTTCCCGTCCCTGCCTGCGCGCCACGACATGGCCCGACGGGTCGATTGTGCGTTTCTGGCAGAGCGGGTGGCCGATCACCGGATGACGGAGACAGAGGCACATGACCTGGCCTTTGCGCTGACCCTCGGTTTGCCGCGCCGGACCTATTGCATCGCCGGGGCGCAGGCATGAGTCCTCTGAATAACAGGACCCTCACAAGCTATACCGGGGCGGCGCAGATGCCGCAGTACAACCGTGCGGATGTAACGGCCGGAATTCTTCATCTGGGGATTGGCGCGTTTCATCGGGCGCATCAGGCGGTTTACATTGATGATATCCTGCGCAGCGCCCCCGGTTGGGGCATTCTTGGTGCCAGCCTGCGCCGGGCTGACACAAGGATCGCTCTGGAGCCGCAAGATGGGCTTTACACCCTTGCCGTACGTGATGGCGACATGCTCCAGACACGGGTTATCGGCTCGGTCCTGAGGGTTCTGGATTGGGCGCAGAACGCTCAAGCCATCTTGGCCGCATTTGCGGATCCCAACATTCGGATCATCTCGCTTACAGTGACCGAGAAAGGCTATTGTCGGACCCCATCCGGGGGTGATCTTGATACCACATTGCCGGTTATCCGGGATGACCTTTCCGGGCGTGGCTTGCGCAGTGTTCCGGGTATCCTTGTTGCCGGGTTGGAGCGACGGCGGCGTGAGGGTGGTGGCCCGGTCACGGTGCTGAGTTGCGACAACCTTCCCGACAACGGGCCGACAACGGGCCGCGTCGTTCGACAGTTCGCCCAGATCAGCAACCCGGATCTGGTGGCTTGGATCGACGAGAACGTGAGTTTTCCCGCCTCCATGGTTGATCGGATTACTCCGGCCACAACGCCGGCTGACATAGATGTAATCAACGATGTCACCGGCCTGACAGACACCTGGCCGATCACAACCGAGCCGTTCTCCCAATGGGTGATCGAGGACAACTTTGCCGCCGGACGCCCGCAATTTGAGGCCGCAGGCGTTCAAATGGTCTCGGATGTTCGCCCGTTTGAGATGATGAAGCTGCGCATTTTGAACGGGGCCCATTCGACGCTGGCCTATGCTGGCAGTTTGATCGGATACGAATTTGTGGCCGAGGCCATGGATGACCCGGCGCTGTCCGCGTTGCTGACGCAAACGGTGATGAACGAGGTTATTCCAACCCTGGGTTTGCCCGCGGAAGAACTTGCCGCCTATTGGGACACGCTGCTGGCCCGGTTTGCGAACAAGTCACTTCATCACCGTCTGGATCAGATTGCGCAGGACGGGTCGCAGAAGTTGCCGCAACGCTTGCTGGCCCCGATACGCGAAAACTTGTCCGTGGATCGCCCGGTGACTGGCCTGACGTTTGGAGTGGCTGCCTGGATTGTCTGGATTCAGCGGCGCAGAACCCGTGGCCTTACCCTTGTTGATCCGATGGCGGATCAACTGACCGCACTGATCGACCAAGCCAATGGAAACACCACAGATCTTGTCCATCTCATCCTGAAGGATAGCGGCTTGTTTGAGGGGCTCTCGCCAGTCGACAAGTTCAGCCGTCAGGTCACAGATCACGCCATTAGGTTAAGCACCGGCGGCGGCGTTGCGCCGGTCTGATCGGCGGGTATCAGGTGATGGGCTTTGTTGCACACATCGCCTTGAGGGATTCACAGCGTTTGGGATACCTGAGACAGAGGCCGTAGGATTAGCCCGCCCGGGTGTTGAACCCAGATGACTTTGACCTTTGCCCCAAGAACTGACCCAATTTCGGGAAGTGTTGAAGGCAGGCGGTCGTTCAAAACGCCGCGAACGGCTTTTATCGCGGGAGAGGAAAACCTCCCGCAACCGCTTTGGTTTTGAGCAAGGATTGTGGAGGTTCAAAGCAAGGCAGTTACGTCACACTCGGCAAACGAGCTTTTGCTGCGCCGCCCCTGGGTCTGGCCTGCGAACAATGCGCTGTTGCCACCCGCGTAACCCGCGTTACCCCTCTCGTCCGGGCTCAATCGGATCGTTGGAGAACAGTGCGATCTTGTTGCCTTGAGGGTCGCGAAGGTAGCCAACATAAAAATGAGGTCCATATGAGTCGCGAAAGCCCGGCTGGCCCTCGTCAAAGCCGCCTGCGGCAAGTGCTGCGGCGTGAAGGTCACGAACCTGCTTTTGACTGCGAGCCTCAAATGCAATCATAGCACCGTTCCCAGCCGAAGCGGCACGTCCATCGAAGGTTGGCTTGACGTAGAAATCCGGCAGAATGGGAGACTGACCCGGTGGTACAGGCAGCACGTAGCTTAGGCCCTCAGGACCCTCCTTCAACCCGTAATCAAGGGCTGGCAGGAACGCCGTGTAAAACCGTCTCGCGCGAGCGATGTCATCAGCGCCGACGGTGACGTAGGCAATCATGCTGCGTGTTCCTTTCCGGACGTTTGGTCATTGCAACGCGTTTACTGCATTTTGGTAGGCCAACACACAATTCGGCACTCTGAACGACCGTTTACTGAACGCTCCTCCAAGGCCGTTGAAAGACGGCGTAGGTGATTTCACGTCAGAGCCACATTAAGCTGGTGCGGAAGAACCGCGAAACTAAAGCGCCCTATTTCGGTCTGCGCTGGATTCTGCCACCACCGTCACCTTTCGGGAAGCTGCATGTGGCATCCACCGATGAAGCGAGGGGCGGCTTTCGGGGCGGCCGCGACACGCTACTGCTGCGACCTTCCACATACGTGCCGCGCCGCCGCATGGCCGCTCCGGGCTCAAATCTACCAATCAATTGAGAAATCGAATTGCACATGCAGAAAAGGCCATACCTCGAAAACGGTTCAAACCGGACCTTTGGATCAACTATGGCGAACTATTCGTTTGTTCCAAATTCGCCTGAAGGAGCGTCACGTTTCGCACCGTCGCCGCCCCCTTCTGCCATGACCTCGCCTTTGCAAATGAGTGCAAAGTTGGTGCTTTCACAAGACACTGAAAGTTGAAGCCGTCAAATTCCTTGGAATTTCAGCAACCCAAAACTCGAAACTGCCCCAAGAGGCCGACATCAGATCGCGAGGTATTCTTCGCGAAGCTCCTTGTTCTCCAACACTTCTTTGGCGTCGCCATTAAACACAACCTGGCCAGTGTCCATGATGACGGCCCGGTCAGCGAGCTTCAGGGCGGCAATTGCGTTTTGCTCCACGATGATTGTGGTGATGCCCTGATCGCGGATCAAATTCAGGGTCTTCGCAATCTCTTGGATGATCACCGGCGCGAGGCCTTCGTAAGGCTCATCAAGCAACAGGAGCTTGATGTCACGGGCCAGGGCACGCGCAATCGAGAGCATTTGCTGCTCACCACCCGATAACGTCACGCCCTCCTGCTTGCGACGCTCACCAAGGCGCGGGAACAATTCGTAGATCCGCTCAATCGACCACCCAAGCGGCGGCGCGATCTGGGCGAGTTTCAGGTTCTCTTCCACCGTGAGGCCCGCAATGATCCGGCGGTCCTCGGGGACCAGCGCCACACCCTCTCCGGCGGCCTGAAAACTCTTCATCAGATGTAACGGCTTGTGATCCAGCCAGATTTCGCCATGGCGCAGTTCAGGATCATCAACGCGCGCAATTGCCCGCAAGGTCGAGGTCTTTCCGGCGCCATTCCGGCCAAGCAGAGCCAGGATCTCACCTTCATGGATGTTAAAGCTGACCTTCTGGACGATGTAGCTTTCGTCATAATAGGCGTCGATTTCCCAGACCGACAGAAAGGCCGGGGCCGTCGACGCGTGGTTGGCGTTCGGGTCAAATTTTGGCTTGGTGTTCATTCGTGATCTCCGATCAAACGAAAAGCGGACAGGTCAAACCTCCGCGTCGCCAAGATAGGCTTCGCGGACTTTTGGGTGACCCTTGATGTTCTCTGGTATGTCTTCGACCAGAATTTTTCCCTGCGCCAGAACGGTGATCACGTCGGCAAGGCTGAAGACCACATGCATATCATGCTCGATAATGGCCATCGTGATGTTGCGGGATGTCCGGATCTCTTTCAACAGGCCGATTGTATTGTTGGTATCTGCCCGCGACATGCCGGCCGTGGGTTCATCCAGCAAAAGCAGTTTTGGCTGCTGAACAAGGGACATCGCCATTTCCAGACGCCGCTTGTCACCACGCGAAAGTGACCCTGCCAACATGTCGGTCTTTTTGTGCATGCCGACTTCTCTCAACATCTCTTCAGCTTGCGAAATGATGTCTACCTCGGACCCGATCGATTCAAACGCGCGCATCCGGAACGATCCATCACGGCCTGCGAAACAGGGGATAAGGACGTTCTCCAAAACCGTTTGATCTGCAAAGATCTCAGGCGTTTGGAAGACCCGGCTGATACCCATCTGGTTGATCTCATGGGGCTTGCACCCCAACACGTCTTTGCCCTGGAACATCACCGTTCCGCTATCGGGCATCAGCTTGCCCACAAGGCAATTCAGCAGCGTGGACTTACCGGCCCCATTGGGGCCGATAATGGCGTGGCAGGTGCTTTCCTGCACCTCTAGGTTGACGTCTCCCAAGGCCTGCAAGCCGCCAAAACGCTTGTTCAGACCTTTGACTTCAAGGATTCCCATCTCGGTATGCTCCTATTCGCCCGGCTCAGCGGATTTTTTGATGTCACCTGACGGCTCGGCCCGGTTGCGTTTGAACACCCCGGCAATCCGCTTTCCACCTTCGACAATGCCACCGGGCAGGAAGATCACCACCAGCATGAACACCAGTCCAAGGGTCAGATGCCAGCCAGACCCGACGAACGGGTACATGATATTGACCAGGGTGTTTTCCAGCCAATCCGGCAGGGCGTTAAACCAGCCATGCAGAACGCTGGAATTGATCGTGGATATGATGCTTTCAAGGTAAACGATGACGCCCGCACCCAGAATCGGCCCGATCAGAGTGCCAGCACCGCCAAGGATGGTCATCAGGACAACCTCACCAGACGCGGTCCAAAGCATCCGCTCGGCCCCGGCAAGGGGGTCCATTGCCACCATCAGACCACCGGCCAAACCGGCATACATGCCTGAGATGACAAAGGCCGCCAGGGCATAGGGGCGTGGGTTCAACCCGGTATAACTCATACGGGTCTGGTTGGACTTGATTGCCCTCAACATCAGGCCAAACGGTGACCGGAACAACCGTATCGCCAGATAGAACGCAACCAGCATGACGATACCGGACAGGTAGTAACCGACGTTGAAGGTGAAGCTCCAATCCCCAAGGACCAGTTCGGCGCTTTCGCCCATACCAAGGCCGAAGATGTGAGCGGCGGGGATGTTGCCATCGGCAGCTTGCGCCGCCCCCAGAATGCGGGGGTCACTCAACGACAGGGTCAGGCCGGTTTCGCCACCCGTTATCGGTGTCAGCACTGAATACGCGAGGCTGTAACACATCTGCGCAAACGCAAGTGTGAGGATGGAGAAGTAGATCCCGGTCCGGCGCAGCGACACGTAGCCGATCAGGAGGGAAAACAGGCCCGCCGCAATGACCGACACGATGAGGGCCGGGATAACATTCATCGTCAGAAGCTTCATCATCCAGACCCCGGAGTAAGAGCCGACCCCCAGAAATGCGGCATGTCCAAACGACAGGTACCCGGTCAAACCAAAGAGGATGTTATATCCAACGGCGAAAATCCCAAAAATCACCAACTTCTGCATCAGGTCAGGATAGCCCGCATTAAACTGCGCCATCCCGACGGATTCAGGGAACGGGTTCAGCAGGAACGGTGCAAACACCACGAGGCCAACCACGATCAGGAAGAGCCTCAGATCGGCTTTTTTCAGTCCAAGCATAGCTCAGTCCTCCATTACGCCCTTGCGGCCGAGCAGGCCACGCGGACGGATCAAAAGTACGATAACAGCGACGAGGTAGATGACCACTTGGTTGATGCCGGGCACCAGCTCGATGATTTCCGACATCGAGGCAAAACTTTGCAAAACACCGAGCAGGAAACCTGCGGCAACAGCGCCGGGCAAGGAGCCCATGCCGCCTACCACGACAACCACAAAGCTGAGGACAAGAAAGTCCATCCCCATGTGATAGTTAGGGGAAAGAATTGGCGCATACATCACCCCGGCCAAACCAGCTACGACGGCTGCGATTGCGAACATGATGACGAAGCGCCGGTCAATATCGATGCCCAGAAGCCCGACCATTTCGCGGTCCTCCATGCCAGCCCGCACAACCATGCCAAAGGTGGTGAACCGCAGGAAGGCGAATACCGCGCCGATGATGACAGCCGCGAAGCCGAAATAGACCAGACGCCAATAGGGATACATGATCGAGAACGGATCAAAGCCAAGCAGCACGCCAAAATCATAGGAGCCAATGAAGGCTTCGGGTGACGGCGTCGGGATCGGGTTCGCGCCGTAGAACGCTTTGATGATCTCTTGCAGCACAATCGCCAGACCGAAGGTGACCAGAATCTGATCCGCATGGGGGCGTTTGTAGAAATGCCTGATCAGGCCGCGCTCCATGATGATGCCGATGAGTGCCATGATCGGTATCGCGACAATCACCGCAAGGGGAACCGCCCAATCTATTATGGTGCCCCCCACACTGGGTCCAAACCACACCTCCACATAAGGCGTACTGACAACCATCGGGTTGCCGAGGAAGTCGATCCGGGTTTCGTCGATCGTGTCAAAAGATATGGACAGCACCCGTTTCAAGGTGACCGCAACGAAGGCCCCCATCATGAACAAGGCACCGTGCGCGAAATTGACCACTCCAAGGGTGCCGAAAATCAGCGTCAGGCCAAGCGCAATCAGCGCGTAGGCAGACCCTTTATCAAGGCCGTTTAGAATTTGCAGGATGATCGCTTCCATGGATTTCCCCGTCCTCTTGGCAAAAGAGGTGCCCCCCGCCAATGGCGGAGAGCACTATTGTGACGGACCCGGACAGATACCCGGGCCGAGACGTTGTTTTCGAATTAGGCGCCTGGGTTACACGTACCCAGCTGGCCTTCGGCGAAGTCAGGGTGATCAACCGGGTAAGTGACGTCCGCACGTGGCGTGACTTCAACAATTTCCAGAAGATCGTACTCGTTCTCTGGGTTCTCTTTACCCCGCACAACCAGCACATCCTTGAAGCACTGGTGATCGTCGGCGCGGTAGAGGGTTGGACCGTTGCCCATGCCATCGAACTCGAAGCCTTCCAGGGCTTCGACCACGGCGCAGGGGTTGAACGAGCCACCACGGGTGACCGCATCTGCGTACAGAAGCGTCTGGACGTAGCAGGTGTGCGCGGCCTGAGACGGCGGGAAGCCGTACTCGGTGCCGAACGAGCGTACGAAGGCTTGCGAGCCTGCGTCCTGCAGCGACCAGTGCCAGTTGGTGGAACCGTGGATGTTCGCAATTGCCGAACCAGCGCCACGTGCCATCAGGCGCGAGAACAGTGGAACCACGATCTCGAAGTTCTTGCCGTTGGCCTGCATGTCGCGCAGACCGAACTGCACCGCTTGGGTCAGCGAGTTCACCATGTCCCCACCGTAGTGGTTCAGGATCAGCACATCTGCGCCTGAGTTCGCCACCGGCGTCAGGTACGACGAGAAGTCACCTGCGCCAACCGGGGTCAGAACGGAGTTGATCGTCTCCCAGCCGAGGCCCTCGGTGTAGGCGCGGATCGACCGCTCTTGCGACCAGCCCCAGTTATAGTCAGCCGTCAGGTGATACACCTTACGGTCGGTGCCATAGAGCCCCTCAAGGATAGGGGCCAGCGCCCGACCCGTCATCTCGGTGTTGAAGAAGTGACGGAAGCCATTGGCGCGCATGTCTTTGCCAGTGGTGTCGTTGGCGTGGGTCAGACCAGCCATGAAGATCACGCCTGCATCCTGGCAGAGGCTTTGAACAGCCACAGCCACACCGGAAGACGAGCCGCCAGAGATCATGATGGCACCATCGCGCTCGATCATCGACCGTGCGGAGGAGCGTGCGGCATCAGACGCCGTCTGCGTGTCACCGGTCACATATTCAACGCGGCGACCCATGATGCCGGTTCCGTCAAGAACGGTTGAACTGAAGGTGTTCAGCATTCCGCCGTCACCTTCGCCGTTCAGGTGCGCAACCGCCAAACGGAAGGCGCGCAATTCGTCGGCGCCCTCATCGGCATAAGCGCCGGTCTGTGGAACGTTGAAGCCAAGCGTTACGCTGCTATCACCTGGCGCGTTCGTGAAGCCCGTGTGGCCATCCGCCCAAACTGCGCTAGAAAAAATTGTCGGCATCGCCAGGGCAGCACCAGTCGTGGCGCTCGCCATCAGCATGCTTCGCCGGGTAAAATTACCTTTCGACATGTCTTCCTCCATTTTGTGGAAAGACCCGGACCTCCCAATCCAGGCAAGGGTAGTGACTACCCACCCAAAGACCTCGCAGGCATTCCGAATATTATCAACTCGGGCGACTTGGCGAAATATAAATCTGTAATTTATTTTACAAATTCCCACATGCTTTGTGAAATAAGTTACAGAACTTGCGTTCAAAATTCCCTCCGGACCAAGCGGCAAGAACCCGTTCTGGGCTTCAGGTTTTGGTGTGGACGATAACTTACCGGACCCTTGATGCAGTGAAGGAGCACCGGCTGACGCCGGAGGCATCATTTTGAGGAATGCAATTCCAGGTACTGTTTGGTGATGTCGTCTGTCACATTTCCGGATGTGGTTGAGAAGTAGCCACGTGGCAAGAATCCTGCCGCCTGCCGATTACAGCCGAGTGCGGACCGGACACAGGACCCGGACATCCTGCGCGCCATCGGCAGGGCGTGGAGCTGGCGCCGGCGCATGGAGGCAGGCGAGTTCACCACGATCCAGGAGCTGGCCGAGGCGGTGGGGCTCGCCGAGCGCCATGTCAGCCGCCAGCAGCGGCTCGCCTATCTGGCGCCCGAGGTGCTGAAGCGGCTAACGTGCGGACGCGAGTCGTCGGCGGTGAGCCTCTATGAATTGTGCTTTCTGGCGGGGGAGACTTGGGGGAGCAAGCGGTGCGCGTGTTCCGATGAGCTTCAATGAAAGCTCGCCTGGAACGTCGTCGGCGTCAGCGAGACATGGGCATCCAGCGGCGGATGGAGCTCAAATGCCTTGGGTTCGCGCGAAAACCGGTAGAGCCGGAACAGGCGCCATTCCGATGGCCTTTCTTCGGCAACGGCCAGTTCGTTGCGGGTGATATGGAAGGGCGTGCGCTCCCAACCGTTCGTTGCCTTCACCTCGATCAGCCGCGACCCGCCATCCCGATCGAAGCTGGCGATGTCATAGCCTGCGCCGTCCCCGTCCTCCTCCGAGACCCACCGCACCTTGCGCGCCAGATCATCGCGCCCGGCGGCTTTGAGCGTTGCCCGCTCATGCGCCAGCACTCGTTCCTCTCCGGCACGGCCGAGGGCCCGGTTGCGTTCGTCCCGACCGGCCACGTCGAATTTTCTGGCGACATGCAGCATCTGCTCCAGCTCCTGCGGCGGCGGTTGGTTCGAAAGCGTTGGCGCCGGACCGACCCAGAGGGACGCCGCCTCGTGCAATCCGGCGGCTGTTTCCGGCAGCCGCCCCAGCCACGCGGGGTTGAATGCCAGCCATCGCGCCACCACATCGATCAGCGACGTCTGGAAATTGAACGCAGGCTTGTAGCCGGGGATCCAGTCCTCGCCCAATCCCTTCAGCACCGCGCTGATGTTCTGGTGCTTGAATTCGACTGATCCTTCGGACCGGTCGTTCAGGAGCGGCAGAAGCGCCCGCCGATGCCCGGCCTTATTGTACGGGCGCCCGGCGATATCATCGGCCAGCATCGCGAAGTAATCCGCGACGATCAGCTCGTTCTCTTCGTCTGCCCAGGGCCCCTTCGACATGACGCCAGGCTATGAGCGGAAAGTCTGTTTGTCATCAAAGACTCTCACGGTCATTCGCACCGTTTCGAAGAACCACGCCGCATTCAGGTGTCTCTGTTCGCCTCGATGGCTGTTGAATCCGCCTCAACTGCGGCGCAATCCGGTTTCTCTAACCCTCTACAATCAGGTCAATTATTGAATGCGTCTCGATTTGGATGAAGGGCGGGTGAAAGGAGGCACCGGGCATTCAGAGACTGATTTCGTCCCAAACCCCAATCTCCGAGAGTCGGATAGCCCCGCTAAACCCATCTGAAACAAAAAGAAGAAAGACCCTCGTCGGAGCCTCGTCTCGGGTTCGCGAAGGCCGTGGTGGCGGAGGACACGACATACCAACGGGTTTTTCTCGAAAAGCCGGTCAAAACGCAGCGAAAACCCGCAATTAACCGAGCGTTTTCATTTTCTTAGTTCGGTATCGGTGCGGCATTTTTCGAATATCTTCGCGATGCGTCGCATTTGTCAGCAAGGGTGAAAACTAATGCAAAGGCCAAGTGCTGCCAACGGTTTTTTTCGCAGAAATTCTGCATGGATGGCCCTTACATTATTTTCGCAATCTGGCGATTTCATCCATCAGCGCCAACGGTGGGATCGCGGTGATGTCCTGCGTCAACCCGAACGCCTCATCTCCCCCATAGACGACATATTTGCGCGACGGCTTCAGGTCTTCGCAAGCGATATGAAACCCTTTGGACAATTTTGGTGCCGTCGTTTTCTTGATTTCAATCGCCCAGGTTTCCTGCCCAAAATCCAGCAGAAGATCAATTTCCGCCCCTGCTGAGGTCCGGTAGAAATACGGCTGAACGCCACTGGGCAGGGCGGAAACGACATTTTCGATAACAAGCCCTTCCCAAGAGTCGCCAAGCTTCGGGTTGCCCAGCAAGGCCTCGAAATCGGGTATCTGCAGCAACGTGTGCAGTATCCCACTATCGCGAAGATAGACCTTCGGCGATTTCACCAACCGTTTCTTGACGTTGGAGTGCCATGGTTGCAAGCGCCGGACCAAAAGAAGATCCACCAGCAAATCAAGGTAATTGGTGATGGTTTTGTTATCCACTTCCAGGCTGCGCGCAAGGTTGGCGGAATTCAACAGCCCGCCATGGAGGTGTGCCAACATGGTCCAGAACCGTCGCAAGCGTTCGGCCGAAATCCTCGGGCCGAATTCCGGCACATCGCGTTCCAGATAGGTGCGGATGAAATCACGGCGCCAAACATCGCTCAGGCGGTCATTTTTTGCCAGAAAGCTGTCGGGATAACCGCCGCGCCACCAGAGCTGCTCTTGCCGGTCTGGCCCGACCTCGCGGATATTCAATGGAAACATTTCGCAATATGCGATGCGACCGGCCAGACTTTCGCCGGATTGACGCAGCAGGTCTACGGCTGCCGAGCCGAGGATCAGGAATTGCCCCGTCTCGCGCCCCTTGCGACGGTTCTCGTCAATCACACCACGCATTTCCTGAAAGATTTCCGGAACTTTGTGAATTTCATCCAGCACGATCAGTTTGTCACTGTGCTGGCGCAGGTAGTATCCGGGGTCGCTCAGCTTGACACGGTCACGCTCGGATTCGAGATCCAGATAGACGGAAGGCCGCGTTTCGGCGATCTCGTGGGCAAGGGTCGTCTTGCCAACCTGGCGCGGGCCAATGATGGCAACAGCAGGAAAACTGTCCAGAAGCTCAGTGACTTCGTGATATTTCTCTCTATCTATCATCCTTGCAATATTGGATATTCATTCCAACTTTGCAAGGTAAAACTTGAAGGCCCACTGGGGGAAATGGCGGCGAATAATACACGCAACAACCGGAACCGATGGCACTCACGGGCAACTATGCGCGTTTCTCCTCCTCATCGTCCTCCCGCTTCACCGGTTTCGCCAGCGCAGCAGTTGCCTGGAAAAACGCATCCTGCTGCTCGTCGGACATGCCGCGGAACAAGTCCAGAAGCGCACGTTCACGTTCGGTTTTGGCTTGCGGCGGGGCGTCGAGCAGGTCGAAGGGGTGGCAGTCGAGTGCCTCTGCCAAACGGTCCACCCAATCGACCGTCAGCCCCCGGCGGCCTTTTTCCAGATGGCTGATCTGCTGAAGCGGATTGTAGCTAAAAGCATATTGCTATATGATTTTAGCTACACTGAGAATCATGACACACCTGACGAAAGGTTAATCCAATGACAGAGCACAGCAAGTTCGAAGCGATTAAGCACGCGATAGACGGTGCACCACGCAATGAATACATTGCCGAATTGCACCTTCAAATCATCAAGTATTCAGATTCATTGCAAAGCATGACTGGAAAGGAGTTTTGCGAGGCTCTTGGAATTGGCCCCTCCTTTGGCACAGAGTTTTCCAAAATGAAGAAGATCGCAGGGCGTTTGAAAAAGGCAGGGCTTCAAGTCGAAAAGATTTGAGGGCCAAAGCGGCTTTACGCGAAAGGCATGCGCACAGACATACGCCCTATAATCAGGGCGGCCGAATATGTGCGCATGTCGACCGAGCATCAGAAGTATTCGACCGAGAACCAGGGCGAAGCGATCCGCGCCTATGCCACCACCCACGGCATGAAGATCGTGCGCACCTATGCCGACGCGGGCAAGAGCGGGCTCAGCATCAAGGGGCGCGATGCACTGCAGAACCTCATCGAGGATGTCGAAACCGGTGCGGCTGATTTCGAGGTCATTCTGGTTTATGACATCAGCCGCTGGGGCCGGTTTCAGGACGCCGATGAATCCGCCTACTATGAATACATCTGCCGACGCGCCGACATTCAGGTCCAGTATTGCCCAGTATCATTTCTGTGCAGTTCGAAAATGACGGCAGCCCCGTCGCCACCATCGTCAAAGGCGTGAAACGCGCCATGGCGGGCGAATACAGCCGTGAGCTGTCGGTCAAGGTCTTTGCCGGCCAGTGCCGACTGATCGAGCTGGGCTATCGCCAGGGTGGCCCCGCCGGATTTGGGCTGCGCCGGGTTTTGATCGGCGAGAATGGCGACAGAAAGGCCGAGCTGGCGCGCGGCGAACACAAGAGCCTGCAGACAGACCGGGTCGTCCTCGCTCCCGGCCCCGCCGAGGAAGTCGAGATCGTGCGCGATATTTACCGCCAGTTCATCGAAGACGGGAAACCCGAGAGCCGTATCGCCGCCGATCTCAATGCCCGCGGCATCAAGACCGACCTTGGCCGCGACTGGACCCGCGGCGTGGTTCACCAGATCCTCACCAACGAGAAATACATCGGTAATAATGTCTACAACCGCAAATCCTACAAGCTGAAAAAGAAGCGTGTGGCCAATGCGCCGGGCATGTGGATCAGGGCTGACGGGGTTTTCGAGGCTATCGTGGACCCGCAGGTGTTTTACACGATGTAGGATTACTTGCGCACGGTATGATTGATTTTGTCAATATCTAGTGGTAGCGTAGCGAAATTTTGAATATATGTAGGGCACCTCGAAAAATTGCGCCTGATCTGAGCACGCTGTAGAATCGCGCCATGATGCAGCGGAGGGATGGCGACCATGGCACAGATGGGTTTCTTTGATCTTTCAGATCGTTACGCGAGCCTTGATGC
>JAESTV010000027.1 GCA_016763475.1 Roseicyclus sp. | reverse complement strand
GTTGCAGACGTCGCAGATGAGGACACGCCAGAGGTCGCCCCTGTTGTGGCTGACGTCGCCCCTGATATGGCTGAGGCGGTTGCCGATGTTGAAGCCGGCAGCAGCATCGGCATCGACACCGACGACGCAGATCCTATCGCCGCCCTCGAGGCCCAACTGGCCCGCGAGATCGACGAAGATCGCGACGCCGGCACAGCTCAAGAGGGTGGCGCCGATACGGTTGATGCCGATGAACAGGTTGACCACTTCGCCCGCTTCGCAGACATCCTGGCCGAATCTTCGGCAACCGAGATCGAGGAGGTCCTTGAGATGGGTGCCGAATATCTGACGATGGAAGCCAACCTGGTGCAATTCAAGCGTATGCAGCTGCTGCGTTTGGTGCGCATTGCCACCGACGGATCAATCTCTCGCAAGGATGCGATCTCGGCCGTGGAAACGCTGACCAACGACAATGTGCTGGAACCCCTTGGCGACAATCAGTACCGGTTGAGCCGGTCCATCTGATCCGCGCCGCGCGGTTCAATATCAAAGGGGCGCTCAATGGGCGCCCCTTTTTCTGTGGCCTTTGCAGATCTTGTGGTGGCCTGATCTTGTGGTGGCCTACAGCGTTTTGCGTCTATCTGAAGCAGCGCATCCCCCTGACCGGCGAGGCTTGGTTTGTGAAACAAACGCGCTCATTGGTCAGGGTGGCCCAAATCAAACGCAAAGCGCTTTAGTCTTGTGGTGGCGCATCTGGGTCAGCCTTGCCGACCCCCAGAAATACCGCCTTTAACGGAAACACCCAGATGATGCTGAACATCAAACCTATCACCAGTTGTAGCCAGACGGGCCAGCCCTCAAGCCAACTCATCAGATACCAAATCGCGGCAATATAGACCGGCAGCCCAATCATCAGCACAAACAGGGACCATCGTTTACGGGCTTTGTAGCTCAGTGCCATACCGCGCCTCCGTTCAATCTGCGAATGGGTCGGTCACGAGAATCGTGTCCTCCCGCTCCGGCGACGTGGACAGCAGCGCCACGGGGCATTGGATCAGCTCCTCCACCCGGCGCACATATTTGATCGCCGCCGCCGGAAGCTCTGCCCAGGACCGCGCACCTTCTGTGCTGTCCGACCAACCCGGCATCTCTTCATAGATCGGTGTGCAGCGGGCCTGTTGATCAGCGGCGGTCGGCAGGTAATCGAGCCGCTCTCCGTCCAGATCATAAGCGACACAAATCTTCAGGGTTTCGAACCCGTCGAGCACATCCAGCTTGGTGAGTGATATCCCTGTGACACCTGACGTCACGCAGGTTTGGCGGACCAGGGCGGCATCGAACCAGCCACAACGGCGTTTGCGCCCGGTGACGGTGCCGAATTCACGCCCCCGTTCCCCCAGTTTCCGGCCATCATCGTCGTCCAATTCAGTTGGAAACGGGCCTTCACCAACGCGGGTTGTGTACGCCTTTACGATGCCCAGAACGTAGTCGATGGCATTCGGCCCAAGGCCCACACCAGTGGCGGCCTGGCCCGCGATCACATTGGACGAGGTGACAAACGGATAGGTGCCGAAATCAATGTCCAGCAACGCGCCTTGCGCGCCTTCAAACAAAATACGTTTGCCCGCTTTGCGCTTTTCATTCAGCACCTTCCAGACCGGGGCGGCATATTGCAGGATTTGCGGCGCGATCTCCGTTAGGGCGGCGATCAGCCCGTCCCGGTCCACTGGTTCGATGCCAAGGCCACGGCGCAAAGGGTTGTGATGCTGCAAAGCGCGATCCACCCGCGCCTCAAGCGTTGCCGGATCCGCCAGATCCGCAACGCGAACTGATCTGCGGCCAACCTTGTCCTCATATGCCGGGCCAATGCCGCGCCCGGTTGTGCCGATTTTGGTCCCCGACGACGCCGCTTCTTCGCGGGCGCGGTCCAATTCGCCATGTATGGGCAGGATCAGCGGCGTGTTTTCGGCAATCATCAGGGTGTCAGGGGTGATCTCGACGCCCTGCTTGCGGATGCCTTCGATTTCTTTGACCAGATGCCAGGGATCAAGCACAACTCCGTTTCCGATAACCGACAGCTTACCGCCACGCACAACACCTGATGGCAGCGCGTTCAGCTTGTAGACCTCACCATCAACCACCAGCGTATGGCCCGCATTATGGCCACCCTGAAACCGTGCAATCACATCTGCCCGCTCACTGAGCCAGTCGACGATCTTGCCTTTGCCTTCGTCACCCCATTGAGCGCCGACAACCACGACATTGGCCATGTGTTTTCCTCCGGTTTAGAGCGGCAAAATCCAGTGGCGCTATAGCTGGCTAGCGGGCGGGGTGGAACCGAATTCTGCCCGACAAGCCCTTCAATTAGCAATTCGTTAAGATAATCCGGACAAACTCCAACCGATTGCAAGGATCCGCTGCTTGTGAAACGATCACTTTGTACATGTTAAATGGGAATCAGATCTTTTGTCTGTCGCAGACGCCCTTGCGGCTCCCTGTCGCATCTCATATGTGAGGCGCTGACCGAAGATTTGGTCGCTGAGATAAGGTCGATACATGGAAAACGTCATCCTCGTCATTCATTTGATCCTGGCAATTTGCCTGATCGGTGTGGTGCTTTTGCAGCGTTCCGAAGGGGGTGGTCTGGGCATGGGCGGCGGCGGCGGCGGTGGCGTCATGACGGGCCGGCAAGCGGGTACGGCCCTTGGCAAACTGACATGGATTTTCGCCATTTCCTTTCTCGCCACGTCGATCACCCTTACGGTGATTGCGGCACAGAATTCTGCGGGCTCTTCCGTGTTGGACGGCTTGACCGGCCAGCCAACCACAGAGGGTGAAGGCACCACGGGTGGCAGCAATGTCCTGCCTCCAGTTAACTCGCTTTTGCCGCCAATTGGCTCCGATGGCCCGGCGCTTCCCCCGGTTTCGGAATAAACCCATCTTACAGTAACCCCTTCGCCGCACAGGATTTTGCGCAGGCGTCGGGTCATTCCACACTATATGGCGTCGAAAGCCGGGAACTGACCTTGTGTGCGCGGCCCGAATCCGAGTACTCTCAAATCCCGTGATAATAGCAATGATGGACTGGCCAAAGCACGGCCACACCATCCGCACGGGAGATTTTTCAGGCATGGCGCGTTTCGTTTTCATCACCGGTGGTGTGGTCTCCTCACTCGGTAAGGGTTTGGCCTCTGCCGCCCTCGGCGCATTACTACAGGCGCGCGGCTTTTCCGTGCGGTTGCGCAAGCTGGACCCGTACCTGAACGTTGATCCCGGCACGATGTCTCCGTTTGAACATGGAGAGGTGTTTGTGACCGATGACGGGGCAGAGACCGACCTCGATCTTGGCCACTATGAACGCTTCACCGGCGTTCCCGCCACCAAAACTGATTCCATCTCGTCCGGGCGCATCTACACCACCGTTCTGGAGAAGGAGCGTCGCGGCGACTATTTGGGCAAAACCATTCAGGTGATCCCCCACGTCACCAATGAAATCAAAGACTTCATCTCCATCGGCGAGGATGATGTCGATTTCATGCTGTGTGAAATTGGCGGCACCGTTGGCGACATTGAGGGCCTGCCGTTCTTTGAAGCGATCCGCCAGTTCGGTCAGGACAAAAAACGTGGGCAATGCATCTTCATGCAGCTCACCCTGCTGCCGTACATGAAAGCGGCGGGGGAGTTGAAGACCAAACCCACCCAACACTCCGTCAAGGAACTGCGCTCTATCGGCATTGCCCCCGATATTCTTGTGTGCCGATCCGAGAGGCCGATTCCCGCGAAAGAGCGTGAGAAGCTGGCGCTGTTCTGCAACGTGCGTCCTGATTCAGTTATCGCCGCACAGGATTTATCCTCGATCTACAGGGCGCCGCTGGCGTATCACCGCGAAGGTCTGGATCAAGCCGTGCTTGACGCCTTCGGCATCAGCCCGGCGCCAAAGCCCGACCTGCGGGTCTGGGACGACGTGGCTGACCGCATCAACAATCCCGAAGGCCACGTGAAGGTTGCGATTGTCGGCAAATATACTCAGCTGGAAGACGCCTATAAGTCGATTGCCGAGGCGCTGACCCATGGTGGCATGGCGAACCGAGTGAAGGTCAGTATCGAATGGGTGGACGCGGAGATATTTGAGCGCGAGGACGTCGCACCACACCTTGAAGGATTCCACGCTATCCTCGTGCCCGGTGGTTTTGGGGAACGTGGAACAGAGGGCAAGATCAAGGCTGTCGAATTTGCCCGCACCCAGAAGATCCCCTATCTGGGTATCTGCCTTGGGATGCAGATGGCCGTGATTGAAGCCGCCCGTAATCTGGCTGACCTGGGAGATGCGGGGTCCGAGGAGTTTGACCACGAGTCCGGGAAAAGGCGTTTTACACCCGTCGTTTATCACCTGAAAGAATGGGTCCAGGGCAACCACAAGGTCGAGCGCAAGCTCGGCGACAACAAAGGCGGCACCATGCGCCTTGGCGCCTATGACGCGGTGCTGGCTGCGGGCTCGCGGGTTGCGGAAATCTATGGCACCACCGCCATCGAGGAACGCCACCGCCATCGCTATGAGGTCGACATCAAATACCGCGAAGCGCTTGAGGCCAAGGGCCTGATCTTCTCGGGCATGTCACCCGACGGCCGTCTGCCCGAGATTGTGGAGATCAAGGATCATCCGTGGTTCATCGGCGTCCAGTTCCATCCCGAGCTAAAGTCCAAACCCTTTGCCCCCCATCCCCTGTTCCGCGACTTTGTCCGTGCCGCAAAGGATAATTCACGGCTGGTTTGACCGCCAAGCGTTTACGGAATCTCAACGGGTTGCGATCACATTGGCGTTATTCTGCCACATCTTTGCCGCAATCCGCGCAAATCGCTCAAAGTGGCGGTGTCCTTCCCTTTTCCGGCACGCGGCACCACGGTATAGATAACGGAACGCCGGATTCGGGCACCGCCTACTGAATGAAGGACACATCATGCGCTTCACGGCTTCTGCCATCGCCCTCGCCGCGGCTTTTGCCGCATCAGGTGCCGCGGCTCAGGATGCGGGTCAGTGGACTGGCTTCTACGCGGGTTTTGCGACCAACATCATCTCACCTGAGTTTGATAACACCGTCGCCGCCACTCCGCTTCAGGAAGGCACCAGCTTTGGCGTCTACGGCGGCTACAACTACGCCATTGGCGACAGTTTCGTTGTGGGCGCCGAACTCAGCTACAGCGGTCCGGCCACCTTCCAGACAAGCCTTGGCAGCCCGGATTTTGAATTCGACAACGTCGTGAACGCACGGGTGCGCGGCGGCTATGCCGTTGGCAACGCACTGGTTTACGGCTCGCTTGGCTACCAGCAGGTCAGTTATGGCGCGGCGGCCGGTATTTCCACCGCTGGCAACGCCAGTGGCCTTGTCTACGGTATCGGACTTGAGATGCTTCTGGCCGACAACGTATCGGTTCGGCTGGATTACACCTCGACCCATATGAACCCTGATGCGGGCACAATCCTTGGTGCCTCCTCGGGGGTGCAGATCGACGCCAACGCGGTTGGCCTCGGGGTTGCGCTGCACTTCTGATCGCAGACCCACGCGCCCAACCGGCCACATTTCATCAAGCCCGCGGCTTCTGGTTGCGGGCTTTTTCGTGCCTGCAACGCAGGTCCGTCCGCTTGATCGCCGCAAACACCTACAAAACGGAAAACGGCGACCCCATTGCAACGATACGCCAGCAGGGCAGCGCTAGTGCGTGGCCGCGCGGATCTGCAAAACCTCATCGCGGATGATCTCGGCAATAACCCTGCCATCCTCGAGGCTGAAGGTCAGTGGCAGGCGCATATCCAGCAGCCCCGCAAGGATGCGATCTGTCTGCGGCAGGCTCTGCGCAGGTGCATACCGCCAACTGTCGTAGCGCGACGTGAAGGCCAACGGCACTGGCGCGCCAAACCATTTCAGCTCTACCCCACGTGCCTTGCAACCCTCCACGACCGCCTCAATTGCGGCGGGTGCCACATCCGGTAGCAACATCTGGATTGATGAACCGACGATGTTTTCTTCCTCGGGCCGCTCAATCACTTGCAGGCCCGGCGTGTTGCGCAGATCCTCTTCGATGGTGCGATATAACGCGTTCCAGCGCGCCACCTGTGCAGGCAGATCGGCGAGTTGCGGACGCAAGATGGCCGCCCGCAAATTGTCCATCCGGCCCGAAACGTTGGGTGTGACGTACTTGACCTTTTCGAACGTATCCACAGGTGGCGCAGCCTTGTGGCGGCTATATAACATGTAGGAACCCGACAACATGATGGCCTTTGCCATCATCTCCGCATCATCGGTGACAAGCAATCCGCCCTCACCGGAATTGATGTGTTTGTAGGTCTGGGTGGAGTAACATCCAAACAATCCGTGGCGACCCGACGCCACATCACGCCAGCCGCCGCCCATGGTGTGGGCGCAATCCTCAATCACCACAATCCCGGCGGCATCACAGATCTGCATCAACCGATCCATATCGCAGATATGGCCGCGCATGTGACTGAGTAACAAAACCTTCGCGCCTGAGGACGCCGCCTTCGCGGCGAGGTCCTCAAAGTCGATGGTCAGGCTCTGGGTCACCTCCACAAACACCGGCACCGCGTTCACGGCGGCAATTGCACCCGGCACCGGGGCCAGCGTGAAGCCGTTCGACAGGACCTTGTCCCCGGGCCCAACGCCCACCGCGCGCAGGGCCGCGCCCATTGCGTAGCCGCCGGACGCCACCGCGAGGCAATATTTTGCGCCGGTCAGTTCTGCAAATTCCTGCTCAAGGTGCGCGACTTCACCGTCGTCACCTTCGGCGGTGTTATAGCGGTGCAGTCGGCCCGAGCGCATAACCGCAACCGCCGCGGCAATAGCCACCTCCGGGATCGGCTCTTGCTGGGTGAAGTTTCCGGTAAAGTTTGTCTTGGTCATACTGTGTAAGTTCATGTTGTTGCGGGTGCCCGTCAATGGCGAGATTGGCGCGGGTCGCCGGTTGCGATGTCCGTAATTCGCCCGGAAAGAAAATCAGGGAAGCAGGTCAGCGACAATCCGATCAAGGTCGTCGTAGTGATCAAGCAGCGCCTCAGGCTCAAGATCCGCAACAGCGTGCCCGGTGGGGCCAAAGGTGACCAGTACACAGGGGATACCTGCGGCAGCAGCGGTTTTGCGGTCGGTGATTGTGTCGCCAATCAAAACCGCCCGCTCCGGTGCGCCACCAAGGCGGGTGATCGTTTCAAGAAGTGGTGCGGGATCAGGTTTGCGGGTCGGCAAAGTGTCAGCCCCGACCAGCGCCGGAAACCGCGAGGTCAGGCCAAGGCGCGCGATCAGCTCAACAGCAAGGCCCTCGGGTTTGTTGGTGCAGATACCGGTGGCGTGGCCCTCCGCGCGCAGGCGATCCACGGCGGCAACCGCCCCCGGGTAGAGGGTTGTGTGCGTATCAATCGCGCGCCCATAGGCCGCCAACAAAGGCGCAAAGCCAGCGTCAGCCAGGGCCTCTGCATCGTCGATCCTCAGCCGCGAGGCCGCCAGCCGCAGCATCGCGCGGCCGCCCGCGAAGGCGGTGAAATCGTCTTGCCCCATGACCAATTGCGGCCCGTGCCCCAGCACCGCCAGCGCCGAGTTCGCTGCTGCAATCAAGTCACCGGCGGTGTCCGCCAAAGTCCCGTCCAGGTCGAATACCACTGTTCGCATCGTCACCCTTTCGGCATCATTCCGCCCATGGCTGTTACAGCCTGTCGGTCAAATTGAACGTATCAGGGCTATGCCCGGCGTGCCCGCAGGGGTAATAGGCTGCAAACGCGAAGGAAAGACGTTTCATGCAGGCACCCTCTCGTCCCTTGGCGCTGATCGTTTTAGCGGCTGGCGCTGGCACCCGAATGAATTCGGAGTTGCCCAAGCCTCTGCATAAGTTGGGCTGCGCTCCGTTGTTGGCGCATTCCATCGCAGCAGGTGCCGTGCTGGAGCCGTCGCGGATCATCGTAATCACCGGCAACGGGGCTGACGCGGTTGAGGCCGCGTTGGCAGATATCGCACCCGAGGCCATCCCGATCCGACAAGAGCCGCAGCTTGGAACCGGGCATGGGGTATTACAGGCGGCGAGTGCCCTGAAGGAATTCGACGGTGACGTAATGGTCCTGTATGCGGATTCGCCCTTCTTTCGGCCTGAAACCCTGCAAGCGATGCGGATCTCCCGCGATGTTTATGATGTTGTAATGCTGGGGTTTCACCCTGCTGATCCGGGCCGCTACGGGCGGCTGGTGATGGACGGGGACAGCCTGACGCGTATCGTGGAATTCAAGGACGCCAGCGCCGAGGAGCGCGCGATACCCTTCTGCAATTCCGGCGTCCTGTGCGCGGATGCCGCCACGCTGATGGGCCTTCTGGAACAGGTCACCAACGACAATGCGGCGGGTGAATATTACCTGACGGATATCCCCGGACTCGCCACCAAAGCGGGCCTGAAAGCCACCGCCATCACCTGTGATGAGGCTGAGACCATCGGCATCAACTCCCGCGCCGAACTTGTCGCCGCTGAGGCGCAGTTTCAGGCCCGGCGCCGGGGTGAGATGATCGACAATGGCGTCACCATGCAGGCGCCGGATAGTGTTCATCTGGCGCTTGATACCTACATCGGGCGTGACGCCATCATTGAACCTTACGTGGTCTTCGGCCCCGACGTGACGGTTGAATCCGGCGCCCAAATCCGCGCCTTCTCGCACCTTGAGGGGTGCCACGTCAGCGCCGGTGCGATCATCGGTCCCTACGCCCGCCTGCGCCCCGGTGCCGAGATCGGCAACAACGCACGTGTCGGCAATTTTGTGGAGATCAAACAGGCCGAGATTGCTGAAGGCGCCAAGGTTAGCCACCTCAGCTATATCGGCGATGCAACGGTGGGGGAGCGCGCCAATATCGGCGCCGGCACGGTGACCTGTAACTATGATGGGGTCATGAAACACCACACCCAGATCGGCGCGGATGCGTTCATCGGCTCGGACACGATGTTGGTGGCCCCGGTGCGCGTTGGGGCCAATGCGATGACAGCCACCGGGTCGATAATTTCAGATGATGTGCCTGATGGCGCGCTGGCCATCAGCCGTGCCAAACAAGTCAACAAACCCGGCCTCGCGGTTAAGTTGCGCGCCCGCCTTAAGGCCATTAAAGCTGGCAAATCAAAGGGATAACCCTATGTGCGGAATTGTTGGCGTACTTGGCAACCACGAGGTTGCGCCGATCCTGGTCGAGGCGTTGAAACGTCTGGAATATCGCGGCTATGACAGCGCTGGTATTGCCACAATACAGGATGGTGTGCTGGATCGGCGGCGTGCAGTGGGCAAGTTGGTGAACCTGTCAGACGCGCTGGTGCACGATCCCCTGCCCGGCAAATCCGGCATTGGCCACACCCGTTGGGCGACCCACGGCGGGCCTACCATCACCAACGCGCACCCCCACCAGGCGGGGCGTGTGGCGGTGGTACACAACGGCATTATCGAAAATTACAAAGACCTGCGCACGCGCCTTTCGCACCGGACCTTTGTCACTCAAACCGATACCGAAACCGTCGCACAGCTGTGTGAGGATTTCCTCGATCAAGGCCTGTCGCCCCGTGACGCCGCCGCCCAGACGCTAAAACACCTGGAAGGCGCCTACGCGCTTGCGTTCCTGTTTCAGGGTGAGGCTGATCTGATTGTCGCCGCCCGCAAAGGCTCCCCCCTGGCAATCGGGCACGGCGATGGCGAGATGTTTGTCGGCTCTGATGCCATCGCTCTTGGCCCGATGACCAACCGCATCACCTATCTCGAAGAGGGAGACTACGCTTTCGTCACCCGTTCAGGTGTTGAGATCCGTGATGCTGACGGGCGGCTCGCCAATCGAGAAATGCGCACAATTCCTGCCCATTCGGCGCAAATCGACAAAGGTGGGCACAAACACTTCATGGCGAAAGAAGTGTTTGAACAACCCGTCGTGTTAAGCGACTGCCTGAACCACTATGGAGCGGACGGCGCGGTTAACCTGCCCGAGGCCCTGGATTTCGCCCAGACGGACAGGATGATCCTCGTGGCTTGCGGCACAGCGCATTACGCCT
>JAESTV010000287.1 GCA_016763475.1 Roseicyclus sp. | reverse complement strand
GCGCCAGGGCCAGAACCAGGGCTTCAGGCATCGATATCTGCGAATTGGGTGCCGGCTTTGCCGCTGTCCGATGGTTTGGACCAATCGCGGTTCACGCCAATCATCAGAACCACGTTCTTGGCCACGTAGATCGACGAATACGTCCCCACAATCACACCCCACGCAATTGCAACGATAAACCCGCGGATCACATCACCACCCAGAACCAGCAACGCAATTAGCGCCGCCAAGGTGGTGCCAGAGGTCATAAGTGTCCGGCTTAACGTCTCATTCGCTGACAGGTTCATCACCTCCCGCAGCGGGCGTTTCTTATACTTGATCAGGTTCTCACGCAGGCGATCGAAGATCACCACGGTGTCGTTGATCGAATAGCCAACAATAGTCAGCAGCGCCGCAATCGTCGCCAGATCAAAGCGGATCTGAAACAAGCTGAACACGCCAATGGTCAGGATGATATCGTGGATCAGCGCGGCAACTGCCCCAACCGAAAATTGCCATTCAAACCGCAACCAGATGTAAATGAGGATCGCCCCCAACGAGGCCAACACGGCAATGACCGCGGTTTGGATCAACTCACCTGAAACTTTGGGACCAACCGATTCAACACTCGGGAACGTCAGTGTTTCATACGAAAACGTGCTGCCCGCAACGGCTGGCAAAGCGCTCGCCAGCCCGGCGTCAATCTCTGCCAACGTGCCCAGCGGCAAACCGGCAGGCAGGCTCACGCCCACGGCGTCTTCCAACGCGACCGCGTCAAACCCAAGGCCCGAGACTGCCTCAGCCACAGCCTCGCTGGTGATGCCTACGCCAGTGAACTCCATGCGCAGCGCGCCGCCATAGGCCGACCCCAGCGCCTCTTCGATAATGCGGATTGTGGCGGCAGTGACCGCCTCGTCCCCCTCCTGCGCCTGAATCCGCACAGTGGCCACAAACTGGTCATCCGCAAAGCTTGGATCGAACACTTCCGAGATTGTCACATCCCCAAGCTCCAGCGGTTGCAACGCATCACGGTAACCGCCGACATCTACGGCAACCGAACTGTCGGTGCGGATTGTTGTGCCGCCCAGAAAGTCGATACCGAAGTTCAGGCCAACCATCGCCCAGATCACCAATGAGGCAATCACAGCCACAATCGAGGCGCCAAAGGTGACGCGCGCATGTTTGAAGAAGTCGATGTTTGTTTCTTGCGGGACCAGTCGAAGACGCATGTCTATACCTCGATCGTTTTCGGGCGACGCCAGTCAAACCAGGTCACAATAAGAAGGCGCGTCACGAAAATCGCCGTGAACACAGATGTCACAATTCCAATCCCCAAGGTGACCGAGAAGCCACGCACCGGGCCAGAGCCGAGGACAAACAGGATTGTGGCGATGATGAACGTCGTGAAGTTGGCATCGATGATGGCACTAAGCGCCCGTTTGTAGCCCAGCTCAATGGCGCGCGCGGGGCCTTTGGCGGTCTTCAGCTCTTCGCGGATGCGCTCAAACACCAGCACATTGGCGTCCACTGCCATCCCGATGGTCAACACAATCCCCGCAATTCCCGGCAACGTCAGGGTGGCCCCGATCAACGACAACACGCCAAAGATCAGCCCCACATTCAGCACCAGCGCGATCGCTGCAAAGATACCAAACAACCCGTAACTTGCGATCATGAAGATCAGCACCGCCGCAAACGCCACCATCGACGCGGTCTGGCCCGCCGCCACACTGTCGGCGCCAAGCTCTGGCCCGATTGTGCGTTCCTCAAGGAACGTCATCTCGGCAGGCAACGCCCCGGCGCGCAGCAGGACCGCCAGCTCGGTTGACCCCTCAACCGTGAAGTTGCCGCTGATCTGCCCGGACCCGCCAGTGATCGGTGACCGGATCACCGGGGCGCTGATCACGCGCTCGTCCAGAACAATTGCAAACGGTGCGCCCACATTGGCGGCTGTGTATTCGCCAAACGCCCGCGCACCCGTGGGGTTAAACCGGAACGACACAATCGGCTGACCGTTTTGCTGGTCAAACCCCGGCTGGCTGTCCACCAGGTCATCACCGGTCACAACAGGGGTTTCTTCAAGGATGTAATAGCCGTCACTTTCGTCGGTGGCCTGCAACAGGATCTGGCGGGTATCCAGATCCGCGTCCGGGCCGCTTGCACGCCCCACAACCGGGTGGAACGTCAGCCGCGCGGTGGTGCCAATCAACTCTTTCAACTCTTGCGCCGATCCGATCCCCGGCACCTGGATCAGGATCCGGTCCGCCCCCTGGCGCTGGATCGTCGGCTCTCGGGTGCCCGCCTCATCAACCCGGCGGCGCACAATCTCAATGCTTTGCTGCATCGTGCGGTCATTGGTGGCGGCCTGCTCCGCCTCGCTCAGCCGGATCGTCACGACGTCGCCACTGCCGCTCACATCCAGGGTGCTTTCGCCAAAGCCACCGGTCAGGCTGGCCACCGGCTGCGCCAATACGCGCACCGCAGCCACAGCGGCCGCAAGACCCTCTGGCTGGCTGATCCGCACTTGCAGCAGCCCCGGCTCGGCATCAATCCGGCGGATTGGGCCCACCGTGTCCCGCGCCTCGCGCAGGGCATCACGCACCCCGGGCCAGAGCGAGTCCATGCGCTGCACGTACACATCCTCAACCCGCACTTCCGCCAGCAAATGTGCGCCACCGCGCAGGTCCAGACCCAGGTTCACCAGCGTTGCGGGCAAATACGACGGCCACGCGGCAATTGCCGCCGTCTGCTCTTCGGTCTCAATCCCCGTCCGCTCAACCTCGGCCACGGCATCGTTATGCAACTCCACGGTGCCATAAAAGAAGTTTGGCATCGCAAAACTCAGGCCCATCAACACAACGAACATGATGACCAGCCGGTTCGAGAGCGACATCTGCAGCATGGAAAGTCCTTAAAACCTTGGGCGAAGCCGGGGCAAATGCCCGGCGTTCAGTCGCAATCAGTCGTTCGCAATCAGTCGTTGGCGGGTTCGGTCTTGGAGCGCACCTGGGAAATCGAGGGCCGCAGCACTCGCACCTTTACACCCGTCGAAATCTCAACCTCGACCTCGGTATCGTCTTTGACCTTGGTGATTTTGCCGATCAGGCCACCTTGGGTGACCACCTCATCGCCGCGCCGCAGGGCCGCGACCATAGCCGCGTGATCCTTCACCTTTCTTTGCTGAGGGCGGATCAAGAAGAAATACATGATCACAAGGATCAGGATCAGCGGAACTACCTGGCCGAAGGCTTCCATGGGCGGGGTCCTTTGTTTATTTGCTCCGAGAGCGCACACGCCCCCAAGCTCTGAAAAAGTTGCGGCACCCTAAGGGCGGCGTGGTCCGAGCGCAATAACGCCTCTCGTGCCAGATGGGCGTTTGAGCCGGAGCGCGCAAGAGCGAATGCGGCGAAGTCTTTGCAATGGAGGCGGAAAACGGGTTTGGTGGGCGGGTATTGTACCAAAGACCCGTGCCGTGACCGAAACGATCACCCTGCCAATCTCTCCGACGGCCTTCTGGCTGATCGTGATCCTTGTGGGGACCCTGCTCGCGACCCTTGTTGCCGCCCTGTCCGGCCAGCGTGGCGAACGGCCCCCCTCAGACAGCACATGGTCCCGTTTCCTCACCCGCATTGGATTGCAAGGTGCCCCCGAAACCCTCGCCCTGTTTGGGGCCCTGTTCTGGGCCATCCTCGCCCTGGCCCTCGCAGGCGGCATCATCATCACCCTCGTCACACTCCTAACCGCCTTCGCTGCCTCCCCCGATCCCGCCGACACCACCCTGCGCTGGACCCTCCTGACCCTCACCGCACTCACGGGTGCCCTTGGCGCGGTTGTCGCCCTGCCCTTAACGCTTATTCGCATCCGCCAGACCCAACGCCAGACCAACTTACAGGACGAATCCCTGTTCAATGACAAGATCAACGCCGCCGCGACGGATTTGGCGGCGCGGCAGCAGGTGACGCGGGTACTCCACGCCGATACGCCCGAGGAATGTATCGCCACCGAATGGCAAGATGATCTGGTCACCCGCGCCGCCGCCATTGACCGGCTGGAGGGGCTGGCGCTGGAACGCGCGGACGTCGCCCCACGCATCGCACGGATGTTGTCGATCTATGTGCAGGAACTCAGCCGTGAACATCCGGCGAAACCCGTGCCAGAAGGTGCCTCCCCCGGTGAATTGCTAGGGTGGGCGCAAACCCTGCGCCCGATCACGCGCCCGGATATGGAACGTGCGGTGCAAAGCCTTGGCCGGATCAACCCTACGGATGAGGGCGCGCGGGCGGCCTTTGACCCAACCAACATCGACCTGCGCCGCTGTAACCTGCAAGGGTTTGACCTGACCCAGCGCAATTACCAGGGCGCTCGGTTAGACGAGGCGCAGATACAGGGGGCGAACCTCAGCAGGGCGCAGATGCAGGGGGCGGTCCTCAGCAGGGCGCAGATACAGGGGGCGGACCTCAGCAGGGCGCAGATGCAGGGGGCGGTCTTCAGCT
>JAESTV010000286.1 GCA_016763475.1 Roseicyclus sp. | reverse complement strand
TATCTCCTGTGACATGGTGGTGAATTGCGCCGGGATGTGGGGCCGTGAGGTTGGGAAGATGGCCGGGGTGAATGTGCCGCTACAGGCCTGTGAGCATTTTTATATCGTGTCTGAGCCTATCAAGGGATTGAGCCAGATGCCGGTGCTGCGGGTGCCGGATGAATGCGCCTATTACAAGGAAGATGCCGGCAAGATCCTGCTCGGGGCCTTTGAACCCAATGCCAAACCCTGGGGTATGGAGGGCATTTCCGAGCGCTTTGAATTTGACCAGCTGCCGGAAGATTTCGACCACTTCGAGCCGATCCTGGAGGCCGCCTGTGAGCGGATGCCGATCCTGGCTGAGGCAGGCATTCACACCTTCTTTAACGGCCCCGAAAGTTTCACCCCTGACGACGCCTACCACCTTGGGCCAGCGCCGGAGGTGGACGGCTACTGGGTCTGCGCCGGGTTTAACTCGATTGGCATCCAATCCGCAGGTGGGGCTGGTTGGGCGCTGGCAGAGTGGATGCAAAGCGGCCTCCCGCCGTTTGACGTCAGTGATGTGGACACCCGCCGGATGATGCCATTCCAGAACAACCGCCGCTACCTGAAGGAGCGCGTGTCCGAGACCCTTGGCCTCCTGTATGGTGACCACTACCCCTACCGCCAGAAAGCCACCGCTCGTGGGGTGCGCCGCTCCCCGCTCCATGAACACCTGAAATCAAACGGGGCGGTCTTTGGAGAGCTTGCCGGGTGGGAACGTGCCAACTGGTTCGCCAATGAGGGCCAGGAACGCAAATACATCTATGACTGGAAAGGCCAGAACTGGTTCGCCAATCAGGCCCGGGAACATGACGCGATCCGCACCCATGTTGGCCTTTACGACATGTCGTCGTTCGGCAAGATCCGTGTCGATGGCCCGGATGCCGAAACCTTCCTGAACCGCATTGCTGGCGGTGACATGTCGGTGCCGGTTGGCAAGATTGTCTACACCCAATTCCTCAATGTGCGCGCGGGGATCGAGGCGGACGTGACCATCACCCGCCTTGCCCACGACAGCTATTTCATCGTCACCCCCGCCGCGACGCTGATCCGCGACATGGCGTGGCTGAAGATGAACCGTCGCGACGAGGTTGTGGTGATTGCCGATGTCACTGCGTCGGAGGCGGTGATCTGTGTCATGGGGCCAAATTCTCGGGCGCTGATGCAAGTGGTCAGCCCCCACGATTGGTCAAACGAGGCGTTCCCGTTTGGCGTCGCGCAACAGGTGGAGATCGGACTCGGCGCCGCACGTGCGCACCGGGTAAGTTATGTGGGTGAGTTGGGGTGGGAGGTGTACGTCTCTGCTGACCAAGCAGCCCATGTGTTCGAGACCTTACATGAGGCGGGGGCTGATCACGGCTTGCGCCTGTGTGGTCTGCACACGATGGACAGCGCCCGGATCGAAAAGGCCTTCCGCCACTTCGGTCATGACATCTCCGGCGAAGATCACGTGTTGGAGGCAGGTCTTGGGTTCGCTGTCAGCCAACAAAAGCTGGATTTCATCGGCCGCGACGCGGTGATGAAGAAACGCGAAGATGGGCTTCAAATGCGGATGCTCCAGTTCAAACTGACCGATCCAGAGGTGATGCTGTTCCACGCCGAACCGATTGTGCGCAACGGCGACGTGGTGAGTTATATCACCTCCGGCAATTACGGGCATACTTTGGGTGGGGCTGTTGGCCTCGGCTACGTGCCCTGCCCCGGTGAGACACCAGATCAGGTTCTGGCTTCAAGCTACGAGATCGAAGTCGCGGGGACCCGTGTCAAAGCAGATGTCAGCTTGCGCCCGATGTATGATCCCAGATCCAGGCGCGCTCGGTCTTGAAGCGTTTCGCGCGGCCTTTGAACCCGCGCCTATGGCGAAACGCGCAACGCTTCAGTTCAAATCCCTACGACATCTGCTCCCGGATCGCCTCGGCGATCAGGGCCACTCCTTCGGCGATCTGGGTGGTCTCAATCGTCGCAAACCCAAGCCGCATATAGTTTCGTGGCGCGACCTCGTTTGCATAAAACGCTGATCCTGCCTCGATCAGCACGCTCTTTTCACGCAAGGCCACGGCAAGCGCATCAGCGTCCAGGCCCTCTGGTCCTTGTAGCCACAGGGTTGTCCCGCCGGTGGCGCGTTTCAGCGCCGGGATCAGGCCATGATCTGCCAGCGCGCCGCGCAACACCTCGTTGCGGCGCGCCATTCGCATCCGCATCCGCCGTGAGTGGCTGTTATAATGCCCTTCCGACAGGAAATAGGCGACGGTGCGTTGGGACAAGCCGGGGGGATGGCGTTCACTTAATGTCCGAAGGGCGCGCGCATGTTCCACCACCCGTGCATCCGCCGTCAGATACCCAAGACGCAAGCCGGGAAAGATGGATTTGGAGAAACTGCCGACATAGATCACCCGGCCACGCGGATCGAGGGATTTCAGGGCCGGCAATGACGGCGAGATATAGCTCATCTCATAGTCGTAATCGTCCTCGATCACGACAAAATCATCTGCCTCCGCCCGCTCCAGCAATGCACGCCGCCGCGCCATCGACATCGTGACCCCGGTAGGCGCCTGGTGTGACGGCGTCACAAACACCGCCCCAACACCCGCCGGGATCTGGTCAACCTTCATCCCTTCCCGGTCAACCGCAACAGAGTGGATCGTCAGCCCCTGCTGACGCAACAGATTGCGCAGTTCGGGGTATCCGGGATCCTCCATCGCCACGGTGCCGCCGTGGCGCCCAAACAAAACCTGCACCGTCAACCACAGCGCGTTCTGCGCACCTGATGTCACCAGAACCTCCTCAACCGAGGCCGCCACACCACGCCCGGAAATCGATCGGCGCACAATCTGTTCCACCAGAAACGGATCGTCCCGGTCGCTGGCATCATCGGCGATCTGCTCAAAATGCCGCCTGCCGAGGGCACGGCGCACGCAATCACGCCAGTCATCAACGGGAAACCGAGCAATATCAGGCTCACCAAAAATGAACGGAAACCGGAACTGACGCCAATCGGCGGGTGTGGCCTGTGCCCCCAATGCAGGCGGAACCGGCCCCAGACGTAGGGACCAATCCAATTGCTCGATACCCGTAGCCCGCTTTGGAGTGGTGATTTCCAGCCGCGTGGGCGCGTCAGGGGCAACAAAATACCCCGAGCGCGCAACCGAGGCGATATAGCCGGTTGCCAACAGGCTGTCATAAGCAAGGCTGACCGTGATCCGGCTAATTCCCAGATGCCGCGCCAATGCACGTGTTGCGGGCAACCTGTCACCGGGCGCAAAGCGCCGGTCCCAGATGGCGCGGGTAATTGAGTCTTTCAGACGGGTTTGCAGGCCAACACTGGCTTCTTCCGACAGAAAGATATGATGCTCGGAAATTATGGCCATAGAACTCACGTGATTGATAAGGCCAGAGTGGGCGAGATTTGCGCAAACGACAAGGCCAAGCCGTCAGCTGAGTGTGCAGATGGGGTTGCGGGCGGGTTGCGGGCGGGTTGCAGATGCGCACCGCGCGTGGTCCTTTGCGCGAAAGGAGAAGGAGCCATCCGATGTCCCAATACACCGCCACCGCAGCGCCAACCGGTCGTGTTGTTGCCGATCTGCGCTCGGACACAGTTACGCAACCCTGCGACGCGATGCGCACAGCCATGGCCAACGCAGAGGTTGGCGATGATGTCTATGGCGATGATCCGAGTGTGAACCGGCTGGAGGCGTCGCTGGCTGAGCGTTTGGGCAAAGAAGCCGGGCTGTTTGTGCCCACGGGCACCCAATCCAATCTTTTGGCCATGCTCGCCCATTGCGGGCGCGGGGAAGAGGTTATCTTGGGCGACAGCTATCACGTGATCCGGTTTGAGGCCGCCGGCGCGTCTGTGTTGGGTGGCATAGCACTCCATGCCCTGATTGTGGCGGACGACGGCGCGGTGGAACCGGATGACGTGACAGCCGCGATCAAAGACGACGACAGCCACCATCCCATAAGCCGCCTGCTGTCACTGGAAAACACCAGCGACGGCCGCGCTGTGCCGTTGGCACGAATGAATGCCGCGATCGACGCTGGGCGTGCGGGCGGCCTGAACCTGCACCTCGACGGCGCGCGGTTCTTCAACGCAATCACCGCGTTGGGCTGTTCGGAAACGGACCTGGCCGGGCCGTTTGACACCGTTTCCGTGTGCCTTTCCAAAGGCTTGGGCGCCCCCGTCGGGTCCGTGCTTCTTGGCTCGAAGGACCTGTAGGGCCGCGCCCGCCGGATGCGCAAAATGCTCGGCGGTGGGATGCGGCAATCGGGGGTTCTGGCCGCGGCGGGGCTTTACGCATTGGAGCATAACGTGGCCCGTCTGGCTGAAGATCACTCCCGAGCCGAGGCCCTCGGCGCCCACCTGCGCGACCTTGGTCTGGGGGAGGTCAGCGTTGCAACCAATATGGTGTTCCTCACCCCTCGCGCCGGGCTCGATCTGTCAGCCCTCGCCGCCCACGGCCTGCGCACGTCCGCCCCCGACCCGACAATGCGCCTGGTGATACACCGCGATATAGATGACCTCGCCTTCAACGCGACCATGGAGGCGTTCAGCACTTTGGCGAACCTGCGCGGCGTGGCCTGAATGCCACCCTCACGGGTCAGGCACGTGCGGCCTCACCGCCCCAGTCAATCAGAAAACTGGCCAGGTACGGCACCGTAAGGCCCAACGCGATGATTGCGCCCACGATGATAACCCAGCGCAAACCCGACACCACGCGGCGCAAGATCTGTTCCACCGCAAACCATGTGAACAGCCCCAGTCCAAACGCCGCCGTTCCCGGCAGATCGTTCACCGATGAGCCGATGCGCACCACCCAATCAGTCAGGCTTTGGGCCAAGGTTCCGAAATCCATGGTCGCTGTGCCTTGCGTTAGGTGTCCTGCCCACGCGAAGTGCCTGAGTTGGTGCCGGAAAGCTAGGTGCTATTGGCGCACACGCAGAGCGTGACAAGCCTGCAACCCTTCGCCACAAATGGAGCACCTGAAAGAAAGCCCCCCCCAATGACCAGTGCGACGACCAATGTGATGACCAGCGCGGCCCAAGCCAGCACCACCCACGACGCCCTTGAAGACCCCCGCAACGCGGACATCAGGATCTACATCAACGGCCAGCTCCTGCACCGTGATGAGGCCAAAGTCTCGGTTTATGACAGCGGCTTCCTTCTGGGGGACGGCATGTGGGAAGGTTTGCGTCTTCATGATGGTATCTGGAGCTTCTTTGACGATCACATGGATCGGTTTTTTGACAGTTGCAAAGCGGTGTCTCTGGACGTCGGGATGGACCGCGCAGGGATCTTTGCCGCGCTGGAAAAAACCCGCGAAGCCAACGACATGTACAGCGACGTTCACTGCCGTCTGATGCTGACACGCGGGGTGAAGGTGAAGCCGTTCCAGCACCCGTCGCTATCCCGCTCCGGCCCGACTCTTGTTATCATCTGCGAACATTCCAAACCGGTGGACCGCCTCCACAGCAAGGGCATCCGTCTTGCCACCGTCCCGCAAGTGCGCGGCCTGCCGATGAGCCAGGACGCCAAATACAATTCCCACTCCAAGCTCAATTGCGTGATTGCCTGTTTGCAGGCCGAACAGGCGGGGGCGGATGAGGGGTTGATGTTGGACCCCCACGGATTTGTGAACACCACCAACGCCTGCAATTTCTTCATCGTTCGACGGGGGCAGGTTTGGACGTCTTCCGGGGATTACTGCATCAATGGCGTTACGCGCCAGAAGGTGATCGACATCTGCCGGGACGAGGGTATTCCGGTTTTTGAAAAGAACTTCTCCTTGTACGAGGCATATGGCGCCGACGAGGCCTTCCTGACCGGCACATTTGGCGCGCAAACCCCGGTGGCCGACATTGATGGAAAACCCATTGGCACCCAGGACCGCCCGGTCACTGCCCGGATCCAGACGGCTTACAAGGCCCTGATCTCGCGCCATATTGCGGAGATGAAAGCGTAGGCTGCCTGCGTCTAAGCGTCCATCATCTTGCCAGACAGGAACAGCACACCCACCCCCGGCAGTGCCACCAGAACAGGGATCACGCCGTATAAGAGCGAGGCCGCAATGGCCTCGGGAAACGGTATGCCGATCAGCACGAAGCCTTGCGCAATCGCCAATTCACGCACGCCCCATCCACTTGGGCTCAGGACTCATAACCAGAATAAGACGGTTGCAGCGAGTGCGATGGCAGAGAGGACGAGTTTCGGGCATCTGTCGTAGCGGGGTGCGATGCGTCGCCAATCCTTGAGCCTGGCGAAGATGTTTTCGATTTTGTACCGCAGTTTGCATCGCAGCTTGTCGTGAGGAATGATCTCCTTTTGGGATCTGCGTGAGGAGATTACCGGCTCAATAGCCATACCTTTCAGACCGTTACGGAACCAATCTGCATCATAGCCCCGATCCGCGAGCAGCCATTTCTCCCTTGGAAGCAACAACATCATGGCCCGCGCACCGATGTATTCACTGACATTTCCGGCGGCTAGAGCACGTCCATGTTTACCAGATTCGGGATTCCCAAATTGGCTGATCTGTGATTCCCTGCCTTTGGGCAGATATGGAGGTCACAGATGGGCAAACCACACCCTATAGAGTTGCGTGAGCGGGTTAT
>JAESTV010000285.1 GCA_016763475.1 Roseicyclus sp. | reverse complement strand
GCAGCACGATCCTATGACGCCTTGTGGCAAACCGTGGGCCACGTCTGTGATCTCTTCCCAGACGAAGAATGCTTCAACTCCTTCACTGCGGCAGGATATGAAACCGATTAGTTTGGATGTGCTCTAGGCCCTGAACACCGCCCCCGGATCCGCAAGCCATGTAACCGGGTCGCCGCGTGGCGGGCAAACTTTTGCGCCACGGACTTGCGCCGGGCGCCGGCCAGCCTGGTTTCAGGACCGAAGCGCAGGATCTCCGCATCGTAGCCATCAGCGATGATCAGCCCGGTACCGTCAGGCAACATATCTGTCGGAAAATCCTCATCCACAGCCCAGAAATACCGATCCCCCCATTCCAGATACCCCTCCCACTTCACATCAGAGGTGAAATCCGCACGGGAGGATTTGCATTCGATCACCCAAAGCTCTCCCTTTGGGCCCATCGCCATGACGTCCAGCCGTTTGCCGCGTTCGGGTGTAAACTCCTCCAACGTCACAAAATCATGGGCGCGCAGATGGCGACACACGCCGCGGGCCAAAAGCTGGCCGGGCTTCAGAACCGGTTCTGTTGTCTCATCACGCATCTGGCAAACATGAACAATAGGTGAACAAACCGCAAGTGTTTCCTGTCGGGTGGCGGTTTGATCACGGTGGTCCCGCGCGGTTGCGCGTGGTCGCAAAAAGGTCAACAGCCTCAATCCCCTCGCCATCGGTCTGGCCCGCGATTGGCTCAGCTTCTTTGACCCGTTTGGGGATGACAAACCGGCCACCCTCAAATCCACCATCAAATCCGCCGTCGAACATGACCAGACGTTATAGCCAGCCACGCCATCGAAAAGACCCTTTGCTTGCCGGTTCCCCGGCGCAGGATTGGACCTTCCTGACCAATCCCGACAAACTCGCGATCTGGCTTCACCAGCCCGAAACGCCCCTTTCACAGCCCTGCCCTTTCACAACCCGGCTCTTTCTCCATGCCCGGCACTGACGGCGATCCGCTGGTCTGGGGTGACATACATGAGGCCAATGCCCCCTGCGCCTTGCCCACAGCTTCACCGTGTGGTCCATGGGTGCCACAAGCGTGACATGGACGCCAAGCGCTGTTGGGGCCGGGATCGGCTGCACCGGCTGCACGACGGCGTCCCCCCACGGGGGCTGAGGCATTCGGCCTGCTGACCGCATTTGATGCGGGTTGCGGCGATCACCTGGTGCGCTTTCGCAAAGCGATGGCATCAGACTACAGCGTTTTGCGGTTTGTCTGAGGCCGTACATCCCCCTGACCGGCGAGGCTTGGTTTGTGAAGCAACCGCGCTCATTGGTCAGGGGGATTCAACTCAAACGCAAAGCGCTTTAGGTCACGTCCCCTTGTCGCGCACCATTCCGCGGCTTATGTCGAGAGGTGGCGGATCTACCCTTCTCGTACCTGTGGCAACATTCCAGTGGCCTTACGCAAATCCGAGGGAGCTGGCTCTGGCTTGACCGTGGTCTCGTTATCTGGCGCCCACCTGTACATACAGGTCCTCGGGAATATACGCCTCTACGGAAGCGGTGGTCCCCGCCACCTATTTACCGGCGCGTCTCAACGCGCAGCGGAATCGGCAAAGGCAAAGGTTCAGGCGCGCGGGTGCCGCCACCACCTTTGTCGTCACCCATCGTCATGATACGGATGCCGATCTGGACGGACCCGAAGGTGATCCAGCAAAACACCGTCATTACCACCAGCGCCAACGGCCCGCCTGTTGTGTGGGTCACGAGATGCCATAGGTTGCCAACGTTAAGCACCAGCAGCGCCCCGATGAAGGCCATTGCAATGACGCCACCATAAGCGGCGTGACGCAGGATAAGACGCATATGGTCGGGCATTGTAGGTCTCCTGCACAAATTGAACAGGTATAAGCCTAACAGAGGGCGGCTCTTGATCCACCCTCAACGCCATCCATCAGCCAATCCCCGCCGGTCATCCACCCGCAACCATCACTCGCCGGTCATCACCCGCAGTCATCCACCCGCAACCATCGCTCGCCAGTCATTACTCGCCGGTCATCACTCGCAGTCATCCACCCGCCGGGGGCGGCCCCGACTGTCATGGCGCGATTCTACTGCAATACCGGGCACACTTTGGGTCGATGCCCTGCGCAGGCCATATGGGGCACCAGTCAAGCAGCGGAGCCGCTCCCATGCCCAATTCCCCTTTCCCAACTCCAACCCGCAGAGCCTCACCCATGCCCGCGAGTTGCAAGGGCATCGACGTGCGGGTGATGCAACACGCGCTGAGCACCCCGCCTGAGATGGTCTACGTTCTGCTGCCAGCGGTGTTGGTGGAATACCGGCTGGTGTTTGAGGGTGAAGCGGAGTGAGGCGGTTGGAGTGGCCGCTGTTGGCCCGGAGTTACTGATGCTGAAGTGTGGCTAAGGTCAGAGTTTGTAGATTGACAGCAATAGGACGACTGTCCTAACCAATATTGGTAACAAACTGAACCATACCTGACATGACAAAACGCTCCACACGTGAACTGATTGAAGAAAACGCCGACGCCCTTTTTTATCAGGGCGGGTTTGAGGCGACCTCGTTCGCCGATATCGCCAACGCGGTGGGCATATCACGTGGAAATTTTTACCATCATTTCAAATCCAAGGATGCCATTCTGGACGCCGTGATCACGCGACGGCTGGATGCAACACGGGCCATGCTCGAACACTGGGAAGCCGACGCATCACCAGAAGTGCGGATTCTTGCATTCATTCAAATTCTAATAACAAACCGGACGAAAATCATGGCGTTTGGCTGCCCGGTTGGCACGCTGAACACCGAGCTCAGCAAACTTGATCATGCAGCGCAAAACCGTGCTGCCGAAATATTCGGCCTCTTCCGAGACTGGCTGGCCAAACAGTTTACCGCACTGGGCCACAATGACGATGCCGAGGCGCTGGCGCTGCATCTTTTAGGGCGCTCTCAGGGCGTGGCGGTGATGGCATCGGCTTTTCGGGATGAAGGCTTTCTCAGATCAGAGGTCGCGTCTTTGGAAGATTGGCTGCAAGGGCTTCCACAGCAACTCAAAACACAGCAACTCAAAACAAGGCCTAGGATGACGGAATGTTCATAGTTTTTCTAAAGTTTTCCAACAACAAGGCCGCCGCACCTGAATTTATGGCAGCTCATAACAAGTGGATCGCTCAAGGTTTCGCTGACGGTGTTTTCCAATGTATGGGCTCGTTGGTGCCTGCGGCTGGTGGTGCCCTTCTGGCGGTTGGCGAAAGCCGGGAAATGTTGGAAATACGTGTCGCCGCAGACCCTTTCGTTCAGAATGACGTGGTGATTGCAGAAATCACAGAAGTCGCCGTGAAGAAAACTGTAACTGCGCTCAACTTTCTAAAGGGGTGACGGATGAACAAGACTGTCATTGGGCCGGATGGGCAGGCCCGCTGCCGATGGTGTGACGCGGCTCCTGAATTCCTGGATTATCACGATAGCGAATGGGGTTATCCCGTGGGTGATGACACTCGCCTTTTTGAAAAGCTCTGCCTTGAAAGTTTCCAGTCAGGCCTGAGTTGGCGCACTATCCTGAACAAGCGGGAGAATTTCAGAGCTGCGTTCGCAGGCTTTGACCACCGCAAGATCGCAGCCTTCGACGGTGCCGACCGGGCGCGATTGTTGGCAGACGCAGGAATCGTACGCAACAAGAGCAAGATTGAAGCGACCATCAACAACGCGCAGCGCATGTGTGAACTTGTCGACGAGGAAGGATCGCTTGCGGCTTTTATCTGGCGTTTTGAACCATCCGCCGAGACACTTCCTGAGCCGCAAACCGTTTCGACGTCCGTCGCCTCAGTCGCTTTGTCAAAGGAGCTGAAGAAGCGTGGCTGGACGTTTTTGGGGCCGACTACGGTTTTTGCGTTCATGCAGGCTATGGGATTGATTAATGACCATGCAGAGGGCTGTGTTATGCGTGAAAGAGCGCGGCAGGCGCGGGTGGATTTCGTGCCGCCACGCAACTAAAGCGCTGTAAGAACAGGCCATCGGGAGCTTGGTTCACGTACTTTGATGGCCAATAAAATTCATAGCAGACATGCGGCAAACCGCAGCAATGTCCCGCTCGCCAGCCCCTCAGAACGCCTCTGGCTTCGCTTCACGCGCCATATGATCCAGAACCGCATTCACGAAACTCGGCTCTTTCCCTTCAGGAAAAAACGCCCGCGCCACGTCGACGAACTCGGTGATCACGACCTTGGGCGGTGCGTTGCCTTCAAGCAGCTCGGCCCCGGCGGCGCGGAACAGCGCCCGCAGCGTTGGGTCAATCCGGTGAAGCGGCCACTTTGCCACCAACGCCCGATCCGTCATCTGGTCAATCGCACCTTGGCGGCCAACCGCATCTTCCAGCGTCTTGCGAAACAGGGTCGGGTCCCCTTCGGCCAGTTCATTACCCTCGTAGGTCGCGCCAAACCGATGGGTCTCAAACTCCACCCGGACCTCATCCAGTGATTGGTTCGAGTGCTCCATCTGGAACAACGCCTGTACAGCGTAAAGCCGTGCGGCGGACCGCATCTGGCGTTTTTCGTCGCGGGACGGGCCTTTTGGCTTCTTGTCGCTCATGCCTTGGATGGTCCCTCTGTTTTCAGGTCGGCTGTGGTCGGCCCCTCTGTTGTCGGGCCCTCTGTTGTCGGGCCGCCTGCAATCTCAATGGTGCCCCGTGGCTTGAACCCCAGGTTGCTCTTGGGGGCGCCGTATTTGCGCGTCAGGGCGATCAGGTGCAACGCCGCCTCCGCCGCCCCACCCGCAGTGTTCAGGCGCGCGCCGTCAGCGCGTTCCTCGGCCTGTTCGCGGTTTTCCACAGTGATGATCCCATTGCCGATGCACAGGCCCTGTAGCCCCAACATCGTCAACGCGCGAGAGCTTTCGTTAACCACCACGTCATAATGTGACGTCGCGCCCCGGATCACACAGCCCAGCGCCACATAGCCGTCAAAATTGCTCAGGCGTTCGGCGATGCCGATAGCGGTCGCCACCTCAAGCGATCCGGGCACTTCGATGGTGTCAAAACCCACACCCGCACGATCCAGAACACCCCGCGCGGCGGTCAACTGTGCCGCAGAAATCGACGTGTAATAAGGCGCAATCACAATCGCGACCTTCACGGGCTTGTCAAAAACGGGCAGCGCCAGATCGTTGTCAGAATGCCCCGCCATTATTCAAGCTCCGAGATCTTGCGCGTACCCACAATCGACAGGCCATAGGCATCAAGGCCCACAACCTTGGGTTGCGGCGAATTGGTCAGAAGGACCATGTCGCTGAGGCCAAGCGAAGACAGGATCTGCGCACCCAGCCCGTATTGGCGCAAGGTTTGGGGCGACACCTCGTCTCCCACCACCAGCTTCATCGTCAGGTCGCGCAGAAGCACCAGAACGCCGCGCCCCTCCTCCGAGATCAGGCGCATCGCATCGCCAAACTCACCAGCCCGGCCGCTTGGCCCGACCCCCACCACATCCAACAGCGGGTCCATCGCATGCATCCGCACCAGAACCGGAGCATCGCCGGAAATGTCCCCTTTTATCAGCACGATATGCTCTGCACCCTGGGTTTCATCGGTATAAATCCGCATGGTCCAATTGCCACCAAATTCGGACTCGATGACCTCTTCCTGACGCATCCGCACCAGATTGTCGTGGCGACGACGATACGCGATCAGATCACTGATTGTGCCGATCTTCAGGTTATGGCGCTGCGCAAACGCAATCAAATCCGGCAGGCGCGCCATCGAGCCGTCGTCATTCATGATCTCACAGATCACCCCTGACGCGTTAAGGCCCGCAAGGCGGCTGATATCCACCGCAGCCTCGGTATGACCCGCCCGCACCAGCACACCGCCATCACGCGCGCGCAGCGGGAAAACATGGCCCGGCGTCGCAATATCCTGCGCACCTTTGCCCGCATCAATCGCCACAGACACGGTCCGCGCCCGGTCATGGGCGCTAATCCCGGTCGACACACCCTCACGCGCTTCAATGGAAACGGTGAACGCTGTCTCATGGCGGGATGAGTTGTTGCTCGACATCAAATGCAGACCCAAAGCGTCAATCCGCTCACCGGGCAGGGACAGGCAAATCAGGCCACGCCCAAAGGTGGCCATGAAGTTGATCGCCTCCGGCGTCGCCATCTGCGCGGGGATCACCAGATCCCCCTCGTTCTCGCGGTCCTCGTGGTCAACAAGGATGAACATCCGCCCATTGCGCGCATCTTCCAGGATTTCCTCCACCGAAGAGATCGCATCGGACCAATCCTGTTCGACAGGACCAGGGTTCTCATAGGACTGGGTCATGGAAATTTTATCCCCTCTGGGCGGCTCACATCATGGGCAGATAATCCAACGCCAACCGATTGGCCAGAGACCGCGGGTTTCATGGGCTGGGTTGGGTAGAGTCGCGTTGCACCGGGTCGGGTTGAGTTGGGTTGGGCAACGGGATCAGACAGGATCAGACGGGAAACATCACCTCTCGCGGGATTGTGCCGCCAAAACCCGCCGTGGCGCTCCAGTTCCGCTCCAACATGGTTGCCGCCACAACCACCAATCCATCGAACGGCACAGCGGCACCCTGTGCAATGGCGCGCAAGTCGGCCCGCGCTGCCCGCCAAGACGTATCCAGCCCAGGCGCGCGGCCGGCGCCGTCCAGCGCCCTATCAGCCAACACCAGCGCCGGATCAACTGGCGCGTGGATCGCCGCCAATCGCGTCGCAATGCCGTCCAATGCCCTTAACCTGTCTTGAGCCTGCGCCGGGATCACCACGCCGCGCCCCATGTCCAGCGCATTGTCCGAGAACAGGAACCCAATGATATCGCGCCCGCTAACTGCACGGATTGTGGCGTAGGTCTTGTAAGGCAAACCCAACCGCTCTGCGCGCTTCACACGCAGCCGCACAACCTCCAGCGGCAATAATGGCATCAACGCCGCCCGCGCCTTGGTCCACGCGACCTTGCGAAAGCCTGCACCGGGCGCAAGGCTTGGCCCCCTGTTATGTCCGATCCCGCCCATCAATTGCCCTCCATCAATCCAACGGACCGCTTTGCATCCGCCAAAACCTCAGCTTCACTTGCAAACCCACCGGCGCCAACCCCGAGGGGGTGCCACCCATGGCCATCTTCAGGGTCACGCCAACATTCTGCCCAAAAAAACAGCGCATCCGCCTCCCGGCGCAGATCAATGCAGCGCTGGCCGGACCAATCTTCGATGGGGCGGATCACAAGAGGTTTCATGATACGGCTTTCATCTTGGTAAAAAAACTCAAACCCAACACCAATGATCCTCGTGCAGATCTGCCGCGATGCGCCCTGGATAGCCGCAATGGGATGACCACAATGGGATGACCACACCGGGATCGCCGCACCGGAATGGGCGCACCGGGGTGGCAGTG
>JAESTV010000284.1 GCA_016763475.1 Roseicyclus sp. | reverse complement strand
GCTGCGCTGTGGGCCGACCATGCCAGTGCCACAGCACAGCACAGATAGATGGTGGCGAGGGTGAGGGTGATGCCGACAAGTGCGCTCATGCCAGCGCCTTCAACGCCTCCCCCAGATCCAAAGCGCCATCATAAAGCGCCCGGCCCGAGATCGCGCCTGCGATAACGCCGGTGGCTTTCAGGGCGGTCAGGTCCGCCAGAGACGACACGCCGCCTGAGGCAATCACCGGGATCGAGGTGGCGCGCGCGAGGTCTGCGGTGGCCTGCGTGTTCGGGCCACCCATAGCGCCGTCACGGTCGATATCGGTGTAGATGATCGCCGCCACACCCGCGTCTTCAAACGTGTTCGCAAGGTCGGTGACCATAACATCGGTCTCTTGTGCCCAGCCTTTTGTGGCCACGCGGCCTTTGCGGGCGTCGATGCCCACGGCAACTTTGCCGGGGAAGGCGCGGGCCGCTTCACGCACCAGATCAGGGTTTTCCACCGCCGCGGTGCCGAGGATTACACGGGTGATGCCGCGTTTGATCCACATCTCGATTGTTGCCATGTCACGGATGCCGCCACCAAGTTGGGTCGGCACATCAGTGGCGGCAAGGATCGCCTCCACGGCGGCGCCATTCACCGGCTCCCCCGCAAATGCGCCATTAAGATCAACGAGATGGAGCCACGCGCACCCGGCGTTCTGAAACGCCAGCGCCTGTGCGGCGGGATCGGTGTTGAAGACCGTGGCCTCCGACATCTCGCCGCGCAACAGCCGCACGGCGTTGCCGTCTTTGAGGTCGATGGCGGGGTAGAGGATCATGAATTCACCGCTTGCTGCATGGTCTGGGAACCACATGCTTTTGACGCAACGCCCGACTGCGGACAAGGGGGGGGCGGGGAGCGACGTTTTGCTGAGCAACCCGATCCTCCGCAACGTCACGCTTGCCTCACGCACCAAATTGCACGCAATTATCGGGCAGGAAAGACTTGGGAGGTCCTTATGAATAAGCTAATTGCAAGCGCATTTGCGTTGGTTCTGATGGGTGGCGCGGCCATGGCTCAGGATATCACCGGCGACTGGCGCACGGGAGCGGACGACAATGGAAACTCCGGATTAATTCGGGTGGCTGCCTGCGGCGCGGCCTATTGCGGCGTTTTGGTTCAGGCCTATGACGGAAGCGGAAACGTTATGGAATCCGAGAACGTTGGCCGTCAAATCATCTGGGATACGACATTGCACAGCGGCACTGAATTCCGCGGTCGTCTTTATTCGCCAGATCGCGACAGCACCTACAATTCACGCCTGAATCTCAGCGGAGATACATTGGTGGTGTCCGGTTGCAGGCTTGGTATCTGCCGCGAAGGCGGTCGTTGGACCCGCGTGAATTAAGCAACGTTGCATCGGAAGCGTATTTGGAGGGGCGCGGCAGGTGTCGCGCCCCTCCCTTGTTCAGAGACGGTATGCGTCTAACTGGTTGGGTTCGACGATATGAAGGATATGGTCGAGACGCTTGAGGCGGGTGAGGTCCTGGACGAGCGGGATTAACCGGCAGGCCAGGCGGCAGATGAGGCGGCAGGCGGGGGAAAAACAAGAAAGAACCCAAAGGGTTACGGCGTTTTTTTTTAAGCCGGGTTGGGCGCCTTTTCCGGAAGCCGAACTCGAAAGGCGGCTGGTACATCCCAGTAGATGAGAGCGATTTCGGCCCCGGTGGTTCGTTAGAGGGCAGCGATGGCGGGCCGTGGGGCAAAAGCCCGATGGGCCCCGTGATCTTGTGGGCAAAGGGCAATGACAAGAAAGCTCTGGCCGTGGGCCCAGAGGTCGTTGGCGATTGGGTTCGTGAAAATATCAAGCGATAATAGGGCGTTAAGGCCCTAGGTGCTGCTGCTGAGTGCTCGCTTCAGGGCCGCCACGCCAGAAAATTGGCGATCAGGCGCAGGCCTGCGGATTGGCTCTTTTCCGGGTGGAATTGAGTGCCGACCATATTGTCCCGCCCGACAATGGCCGTGACATCACCGCCGTAGTCCACATGGGCCAGAAGATGTGTCTTGTCAGTGACTTGCATAGCATATGAGTGGACGAAATATGTGTGGTCTCCAGTGGCGATCCGGTCCAGAACCGGGTGGGGCTGGTCGATCACCAGATCATTCCACCCCATGTGGGGCACTTTCAGGGCGGGGTCTGCGGGTGTGATTGGCGTGACCTCACCCGGAACCCAGCCGAAGCCTTCAATGTCTTCATATTCACGGCCCCAACTTGCCATCATCTGCATGCCGACGCAGATGCCGAGGAAGGGTTTTCCTTTAACTTCAATGGCTTCCCGAAGCGCCTCCTCCAACCCATCAATCATCTGCAAGCCCCGCCTGCACGCCGGAAACGCGCCGTCACCGGGCAGCACAATCCGGTCGGCTTTGGCCACAACATCGGGGTCCGCAGACACAATCAGCTGCCCCGCGTTGGTCTCAAGCGCCATGCGTTGAAACGCCTTTTCAGCGGAGTGCAGATTGCCCGCGTCATAGTCGATCAAAACCGTGGTCATCGGAGGTGTCCTTTGCCGATCTCAGTGGCTCTGGATTGTTCCACCAGAGCCATAACTCGTCCCATTTGGTACTTTAAGCCCGTCACAGGCGGCTCAGAGAGGGCTCAGAGGCTGCCTTTGGTCGAGGGGATTGCATCGGCTTTGCGCGGGTCGACCTCCAGCGCATCGCGAAGGGCACGGGCGACGGCTTTGAACGCGGCCTCGGCAATATGGTGGCTGTTGATCCCGGCCAATTGAGTGACGTGTAAGGTGATGCCACCGTGGGTGGCGAAGGCCTGGAAGAATTCGCGCACCAGTTCGGTATCGAAGGTGCCGATCTTGGCGGTTGGCATCGCAACGTCCCACACCAGATACGGACGCCCGGACAGGTCCAGCGCCGCGCGCACCAGCGCGTCGTCCATCGGCAGATGGCATTCGCCGTACCGCCGGATACCCCGTTTGTCACCCATCGCCTGGGTCAGGGCCTGGCCAAGGGCGATGCCAACATCTTCGACGCTGTGGTGATCGTCGATGTGCAGATCCCCGGTGCAGGTGATTTTCACGTCGATCAACGAGTGGCGGGCCAGTTGATCAAGCATATGGTCGAAAAAGCCAACGCCGGTCTGATTGTCGTAAGACCCGGTGCCGTCGCGGGTGATCTCAACGGAAATATCGG
>JAESTV010000026.1 GCA_016763475.1 Roseicyclus sp. | reverse complement strand
TTTTCGGGGTCCAGTTTTGCGTGATCCAGTTTTGCGTGATCCAGTTTTGCGTGATCCAGTTTTGCGTGATCCAGTTTTTCCTGGGCTTTTTCCCAGAGGCTTTCGGCGCGGTGCAGGCCTTCCATGACTTCGGCGTATTTCTTTTGCCAGGTGGTCAACTCACCCACTCGTGCATCCTCATACAGGGCGGGGTCGGCAAGTTTTTTGGCCAGTTTTTCGCGCATGTTTTCGATCTTCTCGACCCGGGCTTCGGCGCGTTTTACCTCTGAGCGCAGGTCCTTGATCTCGGCCTGGCTGGCGGGTTTGTCTTTGGGTTTGGCAGGTTTGGGCGCGCGCGGCTCGGGGGCCAGAAGGCTTTGGCGGTAGGTTTCCAGATCCGCCTCATAAGGCGCGACGTGGCCGTCCTTGACCAGCCAGAGGCGGTCCGCCACGAGGCTGAGCAAGTGCATGTCGTGGGAGACAAGGATCACGGCGCCGGAATAGGCGGTCAGGGCTTCGACCAGTGCCTCACGGGATTCGATGTCGAGGTGGTTTGTCGGCTCGTCAAGGATCAGCAGGTGAGGTGCATCAAGGGTGGCGAGCAGCAGCGACAGGCGGGCCTTCTGGCCACCGGAGAGTTTGGCGACCAGGGTGTCCGCCTGATCCGCGCCGAGGCCGAACCCCGCAAGGCGGGCCCGCAGTTTTGGCGGCGCGTCAGTGGGGCGTTCGCGCCGGATGTGGTCGAGGGGCGTTTCGTCAAGGTGCAGCTCGTCCACCTGATGTTGTGCGAAGTAGCCGATGCGCAGTTTCGACGACGAGGTTATCCGGCCTTCCATCGTGGCAAGTTTGCCGGCCAGCAGTTTTGAGAGCGTGGATTTGCCTTCGCCGTTGCGGCCCAGGAGGGCGATGCGGTCGTCCTGGTCAAGGCGCAGGTTCAGGCGTTTCAGGACCGGCGTATCGGTGTAGCCCACGGCGGCGTTGTCCATGGCGACAATCGGCGGGCTGAGGGCCTCGGGTTCAGGGAAGGTGAAGACCGTACGGGCGGCATCTTCGGGGGCGCGGATCGTCACCATCTTCTCCAGCATTTTCACCCGGGACTGGGCCTGTTTGGCTTTCGAGGCTTTGGCTTTGAAGCGGTCCACAAAGGATTGCAGGTGCGCCCGCTGCAGGTCCTGCTTCTTGGCGGCGGCGGCCTGTACGGCACGGCGTTCGGCGCGGGTGCGCGCGAAGGTGTCGTAGCCGCCGGTATAATAGGTCAGGGTCTTGTCGGCCAGGTGCAGGATATGATCCACGGCGCGGTTCAGCAGGCCGCGATCGTGAGAAATTATCAAAACGGTATGGGGGTATTTGGCCAGATAGGCCTCCAGCCACAACGCGCCTTCAAGGTCGAGGTAATTGGTTGGCTCATCCAGCAGCAACAGGTCGGGTTGTGCAAAAAGCACCCCCGCCAGCGCCACCCGCATCCGCCAGCCGCCCGAAAAGTCGGAGCAGGGCATTTGCTGCTTTTTGTGATCGAACCCCAGGCCTTTGAGGATTGTGGCGGCGCGGGCTTCGGCGCCCCAGGCGTCGATGTCCATCAGGCGGGTCTGGACTTCGGCGATACGGGTGGGGTCCTGGCTGGTGTCGGCCAGAAGCGCGGCGCGTTCGGTGTCAGCTTCCAGCACGGTGTCGATCAAGGAGGTTTCGGACGAGGGAACCTCCTGCGCGACGCCGCCGATTTTGGCACCATTGGGCAGGGTGATTGAGCCAGCATCAAGGGCCAGCTCTTCGCGGATCAGGCGAAAGAGGGTGGTCTTGCCGGTGCCGTTCCGGCCGACGATGCCGACCTTGTGGCCGTTGGGAATGGTGACGGAGGCGCCCTCGAGAAGAGAGCGGCCTGCAACCGAATATCCGATGTCTTTAATGCGCAACATGGGCCGGGGCCTAGCAGAGGTGCCGGGCGGGGGCCAGACGGATTAGCGGCCTGTACTGCCGCCTGTGATTGTGGGGATCGGGGGGCGGGCATTGTCGGGTGGTTTTGGTTGCCTTGGCGGTTCACGTGCCGGTTTGTTGAGGGGGGTATTGAGGGGGTGACCCCTTAGGCACCGTTGCGGGAACCGCGAGGGACTGCCGCGGAGACCGCGAGGCACTGCCTTGGAAGTGTGGGCTTGTCGGCGCGGCAGCGCGGGGGCGACAAAGCTGTGGTGGTCCCTGATGATGGCGTTGAGTTGCGGGTCGGGGGAGCCGCAGGTTCAGGCAGGTGGTGCCAGGTCAGCTACAGGCACAGGCCTTTCCAATCACCACAGGCCGTGTTAGCGCCAGCGCGAAATTCATCCCATTCCACCGGAGCAGACCCATGGCCATTCAGCGCACGTTCTCGATTATCAAACCCGACGCCACCAAACGTAACCTGACCGGCGCAATTGTCGCCAAGTTTGAGGCCGCTGGCCTGCGCGTTGTCGCTCAAAAACGCATCCAACTGACGCTGGCGCAAGCGCAGCAGTTCTACGGCGTTCACTCTGAGCGTCCGTTTTTTGGGGAATTGTGTGAGTTCATGATCTCTGAGCCGATTGTTGTGCAAGTGCTGGAAGGGGAAGACGCCATCGCCAAGAACCGCGAAGTCATGGGCGCGACCAACCCTGCCGATGCGGCTGAGGGCACAATCCGCAAAGACTTCGCGCTGTCGATTGGCGAGAATTCGGTCCATGGCTCGGACGCACCTGAGACCGCCGCAGAAGAGATCGCGTATTTCTTCTCGGGCCTTGAGCTGGTTGGCTAAGCCACACCTGAGAATTTGAGAGAGGGCTGCGCGACCTGCGCGGCCCTTTTTTATGGGCTTAACGCCTGAGACCGGTGCCGATGGCATTGAGGAACTGTTCAAGTTCGGGGTCATTCCCAGCCTTGACCTCCTCCGCCTTCAAGGCGTCGAAACCCGCGCGCAACGCGTCTTTTTCCGCCCCTTGGCAGTTGTTCCAGGGGCGTCCCTGCAGCGCCATGTGCAGGACGTAATACATGATGAAGTGGGGCCGGGTGCCGGTTTTCAGGATCCGGCGGTAGGCCTCGTGGGCGCCCAGATCACGCAAGGCGTGGGCGCTGTGAATCCCGGCGCGGGCCAGGGTTTCGGCCTGAGAGGGGCCGATATTTCGGATCGCTGTTACGGGATCCAGAGTGTCATGGGGCATGTCGGGCCTCTGAAGCAGGCCCTGACGGTATCAGCAATTCGTCTGGTTTGGATACTGGCCAATTTAGGGGCTGGCCAATTTAGGGGCTGGCCAATTTAGATACTGGCCCGACTAAATGCTGGCCCAATCCGAAAAGCGGACAGGGGTCGGGCGTTCTTTGGTCGGGGATTGGCCTTTGGCCGGGGTTGGCTTTTGGGTCGGCATCGTACTGCTCCGTTTTTTTAGGGTTGTTAACTCTGCAGGATACCCGCGGAATCGGGCGGATTCGGGGGCGCAATTGTGGCGAGAAAGAGGCAGATTTTCTGGATATGATGGGCCGGGCAGGGATGGGGCACAGAACGCGCGTTTGCGGTGACGGCCGTGATCGGCAGGCCAGACACGAATCGCGGATAGCAGGGTGTGGGATTCGGCCAAGACGTGGGAATTATTACAAAAACCCTCCGTTTCCTCACGGGAGGACGGCGGTTTTTCACGGGCGCGTGGGGTTGGTGCGGCGGTCCTTGGGTAAGTGCGTGTGCGCACCAACCTCCGCTGTTTCTCTCGCGCATGTGTGTAGAACGAGAGCACCATATGCCTCATATTCATCTCATCGGACGGGTCAACGAGGCTCGCCAAGGAAACATGACGGCCCGCACGAGGCCGCCCCGGACACACAGACGCCCGGACATACAAAAGATTGGACCAACCCATGAAAAAATTCGCACTCATCGCCGCCGTTGCCGCCGCCACTGTTGCCGCACCGGCGTTTGCACAATCAAATTCCAGCGCCGTTGCCATCGCACATTTTAACATGTCTGCTGACAACATCTCTGAAAGCATAACCCTGCGGCCACGTGGAAACACAACTGCCGTTTCAACCCGCGGGGCGTCGCCGCTGTCGACTGCCTTCGCAATCCTCAACCGATCCGCCGATAACGTGCAGGATCTGCGCGGCCAGAACGGCGCGACGGTGATTTCGGGAACCCCTGCCTTCGGCGTGGATATTTTCGCCCGCTTACGTGCCGCCTCGCTTGAGGACGAATAGGCCTCGCCACATTCCCTCCCACTCAAAGGGCGCTCGTTTCGGGCGCCCTTTTTTGGGCCTGGAGAGGAGCGAATCCCCTTGGCGGGTTCTTATGCCGTGATAACGATGCGCCATGACACATTTGATACCCACACCCGCCCTGATTGCGCCGCTGCTGGCGACGCTTGCCGATGTCCCGTGGCCCAGTGAGGATGCGGGTGCGCCCACCGCTCTGCTGGCGCGATGTCCGGTTGCCGCCGAGACACCGCTTGTGGAAATGCCTGGCCTGGCGAAGATGGCGGGGATCGGCCACCTCCACATCAAAGATGAACGTGCGCGGATGGGGTTGGGCAGTTTCAAGGCGCTTGGGGCGGCATATGTGATTGCCTGTGACGCACAGGCGGGTGAGGCCGCTGGCCGTGCCTATTACGCCGCAAGTGCCGGCAACCACGGGTTGTCTGTGGCGGCAGGTGCGCAAGCCTTTGGGGCGCGGGCGGTGATTTATCTGGCGCAAACGGTGCCGACGGCCTTCGCGGCCCGTCTGGAGGCGTTGGGGGCAGAGGTTCGGTGGCGCGGCGAGACTTATGAAGCAAGCATGGAGGCTGCTGTTCAGGATGCCGAGATGGAGGGCGCGGTGCTGCTGTCCGACAGTTCCTGGCCCGGATATTTCGAGCGCCCCTGGCGGTTGATGGAGGGGTATCTGGTGTTGATGCAGGAGGTTGTAGCGCAGATGCCTGCGGCGCCGACACACGTTTTCTTGCAAGCCGGTGTGGGTGGGCTGGCGGCCTCTGCGGCGGCTTATGTGCGTAAGGTTTGGGGGGATGTGCCGCGTATTGTGGTGGTGGAGCCAGAGGTGGCGCCAGCGTTGATCAGCTCGATTGCTATGAGCGCGGTGCAAACCGTGCAAGCCCCACCAGCCGGATCTGTGCCCGCCAGCGCCATGGGGCGGCTGGACTGTAAGGAGCCATCGCTGATTGCCCTGAAGGGTCTGGCCCGTGATGCCAACGATTTCATGACAATTACCGAGGCGGAAGGGGCGGATGCTGCTTTGGCTGTTGCAGGGGCGGGCTTTGAGTCGACGCCCTCAGGTGCTGCGGGGATTGCCGGTCTGCTGGTTGCGGCGCGGGACGGCGGATTTGGCCTTTCGGAGGCCTCACGTGTGTTGGTGGTGCTGAGTGAGGGGCCGGAATGACCCCCCCTGTGCGGGGCTTCCCGGATGCTGAGTTCAGCGCCCGTTTGGTGCGCGCACAGGCCCTTATGGCGATTGCGGGCCTTGATGCGCTCCTGCTCACCACCGAACCAGAGGTGCGCTATTACACCGGGTTTCTGACCCGGTTTTGGGAAAGCCCGACGCGGCCCTGGTTTGTGGTTCTGCCGCAATCGGGCGCACCCATTGCCGTGATCCCCGGCATCGGCGCCCATTTGATGGCGCAAACCTGGGTGCGTGATATCCGCACCTGGGCCGCACCGGATTACAACGATGACGGCGTCGCCTTGTTGGCCGACACGTTGCGCGAGGTGGTGCCGGGGGGCGGCACAATTGGTGTGGCGGATCAGATGGAAAGCCATTTGCGGATGCCGCTGGCCAGCCTGCGCGCGTTGGAGGCCGCGATCGGCACCCGGCGTGTGACCGGCGACGACACAATCACCCGTCGTTTGCGGTTGCTGAAATCGGACCCGGAGATTGCCAAGATCACCCGTGCGGTCGGGGCCGCTGACCGGGCCTTCGACCGGGTGCCGGAGATTGCGCGTGCAGGTGTTGCCCTGTCGCAGGTGTTTCGTGACTTTCAGGGGCTGTGCCTGCAGGAGGGCGCGGATTGGGTGCCCTATTTGGCAGGCGCTGCCGGGGCAGGGGGCTATGGGGATGTGATCTCTCCGGCGACGGATGTTGCGCTGGTGGCCGGGGACGTGCTGATGCTGGATACCGGCCTCGTCTGGGATGGGTATTTCTGCGACTTCGACCGGAATTTCAGTGTTGGCGCGCCAACGGCGGCGGTGGCGGACGGCCACGCCCGGTTGATCGCCGCAACCGAGGCGGCCTTCGCAATTGCGCGCCCCGGCGCGTTGATCTGCGATCTGTTCCACGCAATGAATGAGATCGTGAACCCGGACGGGGGGGCGTCGCAAGCCGGGCGTTTGGGGCACGGTTTGGGGATGCAGCTGACCGAATGGCCGTCAATTATTGCGGCGGACCGGACAGGGTTGCAGGTGGGGATGGTGCTGACATTGGAACCCGGCGTGACGTTGCCCGGTGGCAAGATCCTGGTCCACGAGGAAAACATCGTGATCGAGGCCACCGGCGCGCGGTTTCTTTCGCGCCCGCAACGTCAGGAGATACGTGTGATATGAACCGCTTACCCTACGTTCTTTGCCAGGATCACCCGCCACAACTGGGCCTTGTTGTTCTGCAATCCGATGAGACGCTGGAACATGATCTGCGCCGGCTTCTGCCCCCCAACGCAGAGCTTTTGGCGACCCGGATTCCGTCCAGCCCCGTGGTTTCCGCCGACAGCCTTGCGGCGATGGAACGGGACCTGAGTGCCGCCGCCAGCCTGCTGCCGCGCGGCGCGGATCTGGCGGTTGTGGGCTTTGGCTGCACCTCTGGCACGGCGCAGATCGGGGCCGAACGGATCGCAGAATTGATCAGGCAGGGAGCGGCGACGCGGATGGTCACAAACCCGGTCTCGGCCCTGATCGCGGCCTGCCGCCACCTGGGCGTGAGCCGTCTGGCGCTGGTCAGCCCTTATGTGGAAGAGGTTTCTGCCCGGTTGCGGGTTGTTTTGGAGGCGGCCGGGATCACCATCACTGCCTTCGCCAGTTTTGACGAGGCACAAGAGGCGAAGGTTGTCCGTATCGCGCCCAGCTCGATCCATGATGCGGCCATCGCCACCGCCGCGCAGTCCAACTACCATTTGTGAAGGGTCCACTTATACCACGACGGGTAGCTTTGGAGGAGGTGCTTCCTCGTTCCTGTGGACAACCTCG
>JAESTV010000283.1 GCA_016763475.1 Roseicyclus sp. | reverse complement strand
GCAACGTCGCCACGGCCACACCCCGCGAAGCCGCCATCTGCCGTTCGGGCGGCAGCCTCTGTCCGGGGGCCAAACGCCCACCGCCGATATCTATGGTCAGGTCTTCGGCAATGCGCAGATAGGTGGGGAGCGCGCCGGAGGGCGTGTTGGGTGGGGGCGCGCCGGAGGCCGCGTTGGGTGAAGTGGCTCCGGCGAGCGCGGAATTGGAGTCCTGGCGGGAGGGCGCATTTGCCGGAACCGAGCCGGTGGCGGTGTCACTGGGCATGGCAACCTCCTCTGACCTGCACAAATTGATATACCATTGATATACCCTGCGTGGATTGCTACGCCTTGATCAGGCGAAGATCAAGGGAGGGCGCAGGGATGTCAGTGGTTCCAGTTACATCACCGGATTTGGGCGCGGCAGAGGTCAGCTGGTTTGCGGCGCTCTGCTCGGATGATTATCAGTTTCTGGGAGTGCCGGACGGACGGCTGCGGTCGTCGTGGGATAATTGTTCCCGCATTGTGCAGGAGGCCGAGAAGCAGGGCTTTCGCAACATCTTGTGCCCATCGTCATATCAGGTCGGGCAGGACACGCTCAGCTTCGTTGCGGCCTGCGCGCCGATCACCTCCAAGATCAACCTGCTCGCCGCCGTGCGGTGTGGTGAAATGCAGCCCATCATGCTTGCGCGCACCATTGCGACCCTTGATCACATGTTGGAAGGTCGTTTAACGGTAAACATAATCTCGTCTGACTTTCCGGGTGAAAAGGCTGACAGCGGCTATCGCTACCAACGCTCCCGCGAAGTGGTGGAAATCCTGAAGCAGGCCTGGACCATGGATGAGATCAACTACAGCGGCCAAGTGTATGACTTTCAAGGATTAACAACTGATCCTGTGCAGCCCTATCAAACCGGAGGACCGCTTCTGTATTTTGGCGGCTACTCACCGGCGGCGCTGGAATTGTGTGGCCAACATTGTGACATCTACTTGATGTGGCCAGAACCCAGGGAGGCGCTGGCGCAGCGGATGAAGGACGTCCATGCCGTGGCAGAGCGTTACGGGCGGACGCTCGATTATGGCCTGCGCGTACATATGATTGTGCGTGATACGGAAGCAGAGGCGCGGGACTACGCGGAGCACCTGACATCCAAGCTCGACGATGAATATGGCCGGATGATCCGCGAACGGGCGCTTGATAGCGGCTCGCTTGGGGTCTCTCATCAGGCCAAGGCACGGGAATTGGCCGATAGGTTTGGCTACGTGGAGCCGCATCTGTGGACCGGCATCGGCCGCGCACGATCTGGTTGCGGCGCGGCGCTTGTTGGGTCCGCGGACCAGATCCTGACCCAGATTGAAGAGTATGGGAAGATGGGCATCCGCGCCTTCATCTTCTCGGGTTATCCGCATATGAATGAGTGCCAACACTTCGGACGTCTGGTGATGCCAGAGTTGAAAACATGTTCATTGCCAGAGGTTTACGGGCGTGTGCCCACCTCGGCGCCACAAACCCCGCTTGGGGTGGGAGAGAGACGATGATGGATCGGGTAACCTTGGGTGAGATCACTATGTCCCGCATTGTCTATGGCATGTGGCGGTTGGGGGATGACGATAATACGTCCGCCGGGCATGTGCAGGCGAAGGTCGAGGCCTGTCTGGCGCAGGGTATCACCACGATGGATCAGGCTGATATCTATGGCGGCTACGGGGCGGAAGCGATGTTTGGTGCAGCGCTGAAAGCCGCCCCCGGGTTGCGGGACCAGATCGAAATCGTGACCAAATGTGATGTTGTCGCGCCGGTTGGAAAATACGCTGATAAGCGGGTGGCACATTACGATACCTCGGCGGGCCATATCTTGGCTTCGGTTGATAGCTCGTTGAAAAATATGAATATTGGCGTGATTGACCTGTTGCTGATCCACCGCCCTGATCCGCTGATGGATCACGTGGACACCGGCCAGTGTCTGGATGCACTGGTGGCATCGGGCAAGGTCCGTGCAGTTGGCACGTCAAACTTCCGCCCATGGGATTGGAACCTGCTGCAATCAGCGATGACAACCAAGTTGGCGACCAACCAGATTGAGGCGTCGGTGCTGCACAACGCGCCGTTCACCAATGGCGATGTGGCATTTCATCAGCAGCGTGGACAGCCAATCATGGCGTGGTCACCGTTGGCAGGTGGGGTGTTATTCGGCGAAAAAGGTACGGATGTGCGGGTGGTTCTGGAGCGGATCGGGGCCGCTTATGGCGTTGGTGCGGACGCGGTTGCAGTTGCGTGGTTGCTCAGGCATCCGGCCCGGTTCCTGCCAGTGATGGGAACAAATAACCTGAACCGGATCAAAGGCTTGTCGGGCGCTCTTAAGGTGACACTTGATCAGCAGGATTGGTACGAGATCTACACCGCGGCGCTCGGGCATGGGGTCCCGTAGCGCACCTTCGGTGATGGGATCCCGTAGCGCACCTTCGGTGCGACAAGCCCCGTAAACCCAATCAAATATGCGAAAGATGCGTCGCGCACCCGGTTAGCGCGGCGTAATCGTCCCGTACAATCGACACGCCAAACTGCTCCATGAACTCCGAGAAGCGGCCTTTGGCCCGGAACGCCTCCACAAAACCGAACTGATCCAGATGCGGCGCAAAGGCACGAGTGACGCCCCCCACAAGGAACACACCCCCAAACGGCAGGTGTGACAACACCAGATTGCCAGCGACGTCACCCAATACCTTGACAAACAGCGCGCCGGTGTCACAGGCCAGCGCCTCTCCCGCGCCGATACGCTCCAGGATCGTGGCGGGTTCAGCGCTTTCGCCATGTAACGCCGCATGTAAATGGCTGACGCCACGCCCCGACAGCACTTCTTCGATGGACGGATACCCGCCGGTATCCATCAACTTGTGCAACAGGGGGTGCAATTCGACAATCGAGGCCGGAAGGCAAACGTGCCCGGCCTCGGATGGCGGCACAAAACGCCCGGCGGCGGTGTCAAACACCGGGCAGGCGTTGAACCCGGTGCCCAGGCCAATCACCAGCTTGGCGGCGGTTTCCGGCACCTCCGGCTGCGGCATCACCACTTGCAAATCCGAGGTCGCAATTCGCCCGATGGCATGGCCCTGAGCCTGCAGGTCGTTTAACACGGCCACACGGTCGGTGCTTAACGCCAGCGCCAGCACCGCCTTGTCGATCCGCCAATCGAGGTTGGTGAGTGTGCCAACCCCGTCATGCACAGGCCCCGCCATGGCGACACAAACCCCAGTGATTTCGTCGCGGTCCTGACCCAAAGCCTCCAGATACCGGGCAATCACCTGGCCGATGCCGTCATGTTCAGCGTTCTTGAAGCGATGCACCGAGTCCAGACGAACACCCACCCCGTCGGCCAAAGCCACGCGGGTGTTGGTGCCACCAATATCGGCGACCAGAGAAACTACAGGCGCGGTCATGGATGAAATCCCCTCAGGCCGCGCCTAGCGCCGCCACCATTTTGCCAGCGCGTGATAGGACGCTTTGGGCGTCCTTGCCAAGGTCTGGAAATCTACATGGACCAGACCGAAGCGTTTGTCGAACCCCAGCGCCCACTCAAAATTGTCCATCAGGGACCAGACAAAGTAGCCATGAACCGGCACGCCTTCGGCGATTGCGGATTGCACCGCGCGTAAATGCGCGTCGATGTAATCAATGCGATCCGGGTCCGGGGACAGCGCGCTCGCCATGCCATTTTCGGTCACGTAGAGCGGCAGGTCGCCGGTGTATTCACGTGCGGTACGGGTCAGGAACTGATGTAAGCCGCCCGGGTAAACCTCCCACCCCATGTCGGTCAACGGACCTTGGGTCGGGGCTTCGGTATAGGCGGGCCACGGGGCATTTGCGGTTGTGCCGGCGGCGGGGCCGGGGCCGGCAG
>JAESTV010000282.1 GCA_016763475.1 Roseicyclus sp. | reverse complement strand
CTGGGGGTTTCACCCCCAGACCCCCAGGGTTTTCTTGCCAAGATGAAACAGGCGGGTCCGGTGCCTAGAGGTAACCTTCGGCGCGAAAACTGATCTCACGGGCTTTGCCGATGATGAGGTGGTCGTGGATGGTGATATTCAGGACCTCAGCCGCATCCCGAATGGCGAATGTCATCTCGATGTCGGCCTGGCTTGGTGTTGGATCGCCAGAAGGGTGGTTGTGGACAAGGATCAGGGCGGTGGCGTTCAGTTCCAGGGCCCGTTTGACGACCTCACGCGGGTAAACCGGGACGTGATCCACGGTGCCGTTTGCCTGCGCCTCATCAGCGATCAAGACATTCTTTCGGTCGAGGTAAAGCACGCGAAACTGTTCAAGGTCGCGGTGCGCCATCGCGGTTTGGCAATACTCAAGAAGCGCATCCCATGAGGCGAGGATCGGCTTTTTCATGACCCGCGCGCGGGCCATGCGGTGGCCCACGGATTGGATCAACTTCAACTGGAAGATCACTTTGTCGCCAACACCTTCCACCTCCTTCAAGCGCGCTTCGGGTGCGGCGAGGACGTGGTTGAGGTCACCGAACCGACCCAGCAACCGTTTCGCCAGCGGCTTGGTGTCACCACGGGTAATTGCCCCGTAAAGCAGCATCTCTAGCAGCTCGTAATCCGGAACCGCATCAGCGCCGCCATCCGTGAAGCGCTGACGCAGGCGATCGCGGTGCTTGTGGCGGTGCGCCTCTGCTCCTTTTGATGGCCCCCGGCCTTGCGGGGCACGGGTTGCGGGGCAGGCTGCGAGGCAGCCCGCGGGTTAGGCGGCGGGGCAAGCGGCGGGGCAGCCCGCACGAATCGAGATGAGACTTCTTCGAAAGAAAAGGCGGGCTGGTCAGACATGTGCCCAACTTTGCCGTCAATAGGTTAACGGAAGGTTAGCCGAACTGCGCCAATCCTCGGCGATATGCCTCAGGTGGGGACCCAATGGCCAAACACCCGGCCCGACATGATGACTGACAGAGTGGCCGACATCAATCACCGAACCCAGATCAGGGCTGATGCTGGTGTTGGGGGCTGCCGAGATCGGTCATTTCGGGGCCTGTCAGCCCCAGGTCGGGTGGAATTTTCCGGCAGGAGAAAGGGTAAATATCTCAAACCCATCCGCCGTCACACCGATGGAATGCTCAAACTGTGCCGACAGCGATTTGTCGCGGGTCACAGCAGTCCAATCGTCGGCGAGGACTTTGGTTTCAGGGCGACCAAGGTTCACCATCGGTTCAATTGTGAAGAACATCCCCTCTTCCAGCACCGGGCCGGTGCCGGGACGGCCATAGTGCAACACGTTGGGCGGCGCGTGAAACACTTGCCCCAGCCCGTGGCCACAAAAGTCGCGCACGACGCTCATGCGGCGGGCTTCGACATAGGCCTGAATGGCGTGGCCGATATCGCCGAACGTTTTGCCGGGACGCACAATTTCGATACCTTTGAACAGCGCGTCGTGGGTGAGTTGCACCAGACGTTCGGCCTTACGCGGCATATTGCCTGCCACATACATCCGTGACGTATCGCCGAACCAGCCATCGACAATCACGGTGACGTCAATGTTCGCAATATCGCCGTTCTTCAGTTTCTTGTCGCTGGGAATACCGTGGCACACCACATGGTTCACCGAGATGCAGCTTGCATGTTTATAGCCGCGATACCCGATGGTGGCGGATGTGGCCCCGGCCTCTGTCACCCAAGCCTCAATCTGCGCGTCGATTGCGCCGGTGGCAGCGCCGGGCACCACAAACGGCGCGATCCGGTCGAGAATATCAGCCGCAAGCGCCCCCGCGCGGCGCATACCGGCGAAGTCGTCAGGGTTGTGGATGCGAATGCCATCCTTCGTGAGGTGGCCTTTGAAATCATCCAAAGCGAAGGTCTCCAACAGGGGCCCGATAGGGGAACGGGCGTTATTTACGCCTTCATTGGGGGAATTTCCAGTGATGGAATTGTGATGTCAGGGCGTTGGGGATTGCCGGTTAGGGTCAACCGGCAGCGGGTCGGTCAAAATGACCCCCTCGGGGCTGATGTCGGTGCCATGGCATAACACCTCAACACCGGCTTCACGGGCCGCGTCGAAGGCTCTTGCATAGGCCGGGTCCAGATCCGGGGCGAGCCGGAAGCGGGCGCAATCGGTGCGTTGCACCACGTAGAGCATCACCGCCCGGCCACCACCCTGCGCGATACGCGTAAGTTCACGCAAATGTTTGGCCCCACGGGCCGTCACGCAATCAGGGAACTCCGCCCAATCACCCTCTCGACGGAGGTGGCAATTTTTTACCTCCACAAAGGCATCAGGGCGACCCGGCTCGGCCAACAGGAAATCAATCCGGCTGTTCTCATCGCCGTACCGTTGCTCGGGGCGGATGCTTCCGTAACCGCGCAGCGCTTCGATCCTGCCCTCTGCCAATGCATTCGCCACCAGAGCGTTCGGCAGGCTGGTGTCGATGCCTGCAAAGTGCCCGCCCTCAAGCTCCAACAAACGCCAACCGTATTTCAGCTTCTTCTTCGGATCGTCATTGGGCAGCAACCAGATCCGCGCGCCTTGGTCCTTCAGGCCCAGCATCGCGCCGGGGTTGGGGCAATGGGCGGTGATCTCACGCCCGTCCTCCAGCAGACAATCTGCAAGGAACCGTTTGTAGCGGCGGATCAGGCGTGCGGGGATCAGAGGGGATGGAAAGCGCATGAGGTGGGACTTATACCGTAGAGAAGGTCCGTCCAAGCCGCCCTCAAGTAGCGAAGCGGTAGGGCTGAAAGAAACCTCAAGTAGCGAAGCGACAGGGCTGAAAGAAAAAGGATCATCCAATGCACACACCCACCGCTGCCATGTTGGTTATTGGGGACGAGATCCTGTCAGGCCGCACCCGCGATTCCAACATGCACTATCTTGCAGGAGCCTTGACCGGCCATGGAATTGCACTGGTCGAGGCGCGGATGGTGTCCGATGATCACGCAGGGATAGTGCGCCACGTGCGCGAACTGTCCGGCGCTGTCGATCATGTGTTCACAAGCGGCGGCATTGGCCCAACCCACGATGACATAACAGCCGAAGCGGTGGCCGAGGCGATGGGGGTCACGTGTGGGATCCGCGACGATGCCCGTGCAATCCTTCAGGCCCACTACAACCGCTCCGGGCAGGTGCTGAACCAAGCGCGGTTGCGGATGGCGCGGATCCCGGATGGCGCGTCGCTGATCGACAACCCGATTTCGGCGGCCCCCGGCTTCACCCTTGGCAACGTTCATGTGCTGGCCGGTGTCCCGACAATTTTTGAGACGATGCTGGCAAGCATCCTGCCGACCCTGACGGGCGGCCCGCCGATGCTGTCGCAATCGCTGCGGGTGGAACGCGGAGAGGGGGACATCGCGGGACCGTTGGGCGCGTTGGCAGAGGCGAACCCGGAGGTCTCGATCGGCTCTTACCCGTTCCACCAGAATGCCATCCACGGATCACACCTTGTGGTGCGCAGCCAGGACGGCGCGGCCGTGGACCGGGTGATGGCGGCGCTGCGCAACCTGTTCCCGGAGGCGACATGAAAATTGCCGACCTGCGCCCGGTGATTAACCGCACATGGCCCCCGGCACGCACCTCGCGGATCGGCGCATTTATCGTGGCTCCCAATGATCCCGGCGGCAATCGTGTCAGTGCCGCGCAGCTCGCCGGGGACCATGAGGAGGACTTCGGGGCCGAAGATATCGACGCCGCCGAAGCCGCAATGCAAGCCCAGGGGCGTGCGCCGCTGTTTTCGGTGCTCGACACTCAAACCGCGCTGGATGCCGCGTTGCAGGCACGAGGCTACATCACCCGTGACCACACGGTTGCGATGGTGATCAAATGCGCCGCCCTTGCCGCAACCCCACCCCCGGTCACGGCATTTGAGATCTGGCCCCCGCTCGCGATCCAGACCGAGCTGTGGGACGCCTGTGGCATCGACGCCGCGCGCCGCAGAATTATGGATCGGGCCGATTGCAAGAAGACGTCACTGTTCGGGCGGATCACCGACAGGCCCGCAGGGGCCGCCTACATCGGCATCCTTCACGATAACGCCATGCTCCACGCCCTGGAAGTCGCACCCATAACGCGCCGCAAGGGACTGGCCGCCCATATGATGCGGTTGGCGGCGAAATGGGCGGCGGATAATGGCGCAGAATGGCTCTCCATCCTTGTGACCCGGCAAAATACGGCGGCGTTGGAGCTTTACACTTCCTTGGGGATGAAACCTGTGGGAACCTACCATTATCAAGAGAAAGAAGGCGGAACAGCCCAGTGAACCCAACAGGTCCGAAAGGTTTTGGCGGCGCGGCTTTGCCCTACTTTGCGTTTGTGGGCTTTGCGTTTCTGTACTCTGCGTTTGTGGGCCTGCCGTTATCTGCCAACGCGCAGGAGCTCACCTTTCCCGCCAATGCTGAAATGGTGCTCAGCACCAGCGCTGAGGAGGGGCAGCACCCGATCGCCACCGGGCCGTGGACAATCAACGGCCTGCCGACACGCAACGCGACGGGTGTGGTACAGGAATTCACTTGGCAAGTTTCGGGTGACGAGATCACCAGCCTGTCGCTGCTGACCACACTTCGCGCGCAGCTGGAGGCGCAGGGATATGGGGTGACGTTCACCTGCTTCGCGGACACCTGCGGCGGGTTTGATTTCCGCCATGCACTGCCCGTTGGCCAAGCGCCTGAGATGTACGTGGATTTGGGTGATTTCCACTACCTCAGCGCCACTTCGGATGACGGCGAAAGCCACGTGGCACTTATGATATCCCACGGCGGATCAACCGGCTTTGTGCATCTGGCGTTGATCCGGCCTCCGTCCAGCGCTGATGTGCCCATTGTCCAATCCACGCGCACACCCGATCTCGAGATCACCGATGCCATGGCGTTTTCCGATGATCTGGCGGCGCAGCTGACCAGCCAGGGCTCGGCACCGCTCGACGACCTGCGATTCCAAACCGGCGCGTCTCAGCTAAGTGGGCACCGGTATGGCTCGCTTCTGGCGTTGGCCGGGTTCCTGTCCGAAGACCCGAGCCGCCGGGTGGTTCTGGTCGGCCATACCGATGCGTCAGGCTCCCTTGCCGGCAACATCGCCCTGTCCGAGGCCCGCGCCAACGCGGTGCGGCGGTATCTTGTGTCTGAACTGAACGTGGACGCCGCGCAGGTTGAAGCGCAGGGCATCGGCTACCTGTCGCCGCGCGCACCCAACACAACGCCAGAGGGGCGCGAAGCCAATCGCCGGGTAGAGGTTGTGCTGGCCAATCCAGGGTAGGCCAACGGCTATTCCAACCGCCCCAACGTGCCGCGCCCATTGCTCCAGCAACGGTTAGGGTTGTCATTTATCGGGTCATAAGCCGCGCGGCTGGCCCAATCCTCCCGCAGGTGCAGCACCGGCTCCTCGTCGTGATGCACCTGCAAGATTGCATCCATAACGCGCTCCAACGCTTTCGGATCACGCTCCACCGATATTTTCAGCTCCACCATCTGGTAGGTCTCTGTGCTGCCAGCGGTGAAACCCTCCACATGGGTGGTGGTGGTGAACCCGGCTTCTGGCTGCGCTGATAACGCCCGAAACTCAGGGGCTGAACCTCCATGACAGCATCAAGGATACGGTCACAATTCCCAGGCAGAGTCTGGCTTCAGGCAGAGTCTGAATTTCCAAACCGGCACAAACCGCCCGGACTTTGCGCGGTATTGGTTTAAAATATCCATGACATCCCACCCGTTTGCTCACACAATGTTCCTCACATCACCCAAAGCGATCAAAAAAATCCCGGACGATGCATAACATCCGTCCGGGACAAGGTAGGCTTGTGCGTCAGGCGACCCGGTAAGCGGGTGTGACGACACAGGCACGGCAAGGAAGAGGGCGGCGGGTTACCAGTCGGTCGGGCCTTTATCGCGGAAGTTCGCAACCAGGTAATCAATGAAGGAGCGGACCTTGGGCTGAATATAGCGGCCCGGCGGGTAAACCGCGTAGACACCCTGCACATCAACCGGGAGGTCAGGCATTGCGTATTCCAGCAGGCCCTGACGCAGGGGTTCGGCGTAAAGAAAGCTGGGCAAATACGCGATACCAAGACCACCAATCGCGGCGTTCAGCAGGCTTTGCCCATCGTTGACGGTCAGCCAACCTGCGGTGCGCACCTGGCGAACCTCACCAGACGGCGCGGTCAATTTCCAGACATTGCCGGTGGACGAGTTCGAATAATGCAGGAGTTTGTGTTCGTTCAGGTCATCAATTCGTAGGGGACGACCGTATTCCTCGAAATACCCCGGTGCGGCGATCATCCGGCGCTGGGTTTCGCAGATCTTGCGCGCCATCAGTGAGCTGTCTTCCAGCTCACCCACCCGGATGGCCATATCGAAGCCTTCGCCGATCAGTTCAACGTAGCGGTTGTTGAGGACCATATTGACGGTGATATCGGGAAAGGCGTGCAGGAACTCACCCAGAATCGGTGAGATGTGGTTCACACCAAAGTCCGTCGCAATCGACACCCGCAAGGTGCCGGACGGCGCCGATTGCATGGCGGTGACAAGGGCATCCGCTTCACCGGCGTCATTCAGAACGCGGCGGGCGCGGTCATAATAGGCAAGTCCGATTTCTGTCGGCGATACCCGCCGGGTTGTCCGGTTCAAAAGCCGTGCCCCAAGGCGGGCTTCCAACGAGGAGACGTGTTTGGAGACCGCGGATTTTGAAATCCCCATCTTCCTGGCCGCATCCGTAAATCCACCTTGATCCACCACTGTGGCGAAGGCTTCCATTTCTGTGAGACGATCCATACCTGCTGTGCCCTTTGCTGCTCAGACAATGGTTTGATGCTGAAATGGGGCGCAATTGGGATGCTGCGCGGGCTAAACCGCGATTTTTCCGCGGATCGTTCAAGGCAGGGAAACAAACGTTCACCGCTGGTTTACGATTGCGCATCCCCATCGGGGGCCGTTAGCGTTTGCGAAACAATGGCCGGAAACAATGCCCCGAAGACACGGAGACTTTCTTGATGGATCACACACTTGCCCATCCAGTTGCACGGACCGAGATGGCCGCCGCCTTCCGCCTGACTGCACGTGAGGACATGCATGAAGGGGTGGCGAACCACTTCTCGCTGGCCGTGAATGATGATGGGACGCAGTTCCTGATAAACCCCAAGAAACACTTCAGCCTGATGTGCGCGTCGGATCTGTGGGTGATTGATGCCAACGATCCTGAAACGGCCACAGGTGCGGACGCCCCGGACCCGACGGCCTGGGGGTTACACGCATCACTTCACCGCCACGTTCCCCACGCCCGCTGCGCAATGCATGTGCATTCGACTTATGCAACTGTGCTGGCGTCTTTGGCGGACTCGCGGCTTCCGGCGATCGACCAGAACTCTGCCATTTTTCACAACCGCCAGATCGTGGATGAGAATTACGGCGGCCTGGCGTTGGAAGAGGAAGGCACCCGCTGCGCGCAATTGTTCCAGGACCCATCCGTGCGCACAATGATCATGGGCAACCATGGCGTGTTGTTCATTGGTGAGACCGTGGCTGAGACGTTCACGCGCATGTACTATTTCGAACGCGCCGCCCGGAACTACATTCTGGCGCTGGCGACAGGGCGTCCCTTGCGGGTGCTGCCTGAGGATGTGGCTGAATTGACGGCGCGCCAACTGGAAGGTGATGCAGCGGCAGAGGCTGACGTGCTAAACGGCATGCGCGCTGTGCTGGACGCCGAGGGCCTGGATTACGCGGCCTGAGAGCGGCCCCGGGCTAAAGCCCGGTCTACGGGTGGCGGGCGTGTAAGATGCGCCCAATCAGGTTCAGCAATAACTGCGCCGCAAGGATCGCCGTGGTGCCGGAGTGGTCATAATCCGGCGCAACCTCCACCAGATCGACTCCGACAATCCGGTTGCGCCGCGCCTGGATCGCAAGGACCTCCAACACCTCATAATAGAGGAACCCGCCGTGGGACGGCGTGCCGGTGCCCGGCGCGATGGAGGGGTCAAAGCCGTCGATGTCGATGGTGATGTAAAGGTCCACGCCCTCAGGCACCCGCGCAGCAGCGGCTTCTGCCCCCATGGCGCGGATTTGGCGGACCGATTGGATATCAGACCCAAAGCTGCGCGCGTCCTCATACCCCTCTTTGGCAGTTGAACTGACGTTGCGAATGCCAAACTGGCTGAGACCGGTTACATGATCCTGCTCCGCCGCCCGGCGCATCGGGTTGCCGTGACCGTGGCGAACCCCGTGGCGTTCATCAACAAAGTCCAGATGAGCATCGATTTGCACGATATGAATCGGGGCCTGATCCGCAAAGGCGCGGATACAGGGGATGTTGACAGAATGATCCCCCCCTAACGTGACCGGGATGGCCCCGGCGGCAAGGGGCGCACGCACGCCAGTCTCGATATTGGCGTGGCTGGCGTCTGTCTGGGTGTGGATGATATCCGCATCCCCCATATCGACGATCCTGGTGCCGGCGCCGAGGTAGGTCACGTCATCCTCAGGGTCATAAGCGCCGCCATGGCCAAAGGCGAACAGGGTCGATGCCTCACGGATCGCGCGAGGCCCAAACCGCGCACCGGGGCGCCATTGGGTGCCGAAATCAAACGGCGCGCCAAGCACCGCAATATCAGCGTCAATGGCGCTCCAATCCTGCACGTAGGGGTATTTGCCAAATGTGGCGATGCCCACGAAGGGCAGGTTCAGGCGACCGCTGTCATATCCATGTGTCATAGGGGTATGGTGCGGCGGATAGGCTGCGCCTTCAAGGTGATGTTACGGTGGGGCTGGTGTTGGAACCTCCCCCTTTCAGCGGCGTGGCAGCCTGTCGGGCTATGGATTTGGATATTTATTGCAAATGGAAGACGGGGGCTTGTGAGCAAGTTGGCGAAGCGCACAACACGAAAGAAGAAGAAAGAGTCGCGCGCGCGGCGCTGGGCACGGGTGTTCCGGCGCTGGTTGTTTCGCGGCACCTTGGGTGTGCTGGCGTTGGGGCTGGTGTGGATCATGGCTTACGGGTTCGTGCCGGTGCCAACGACACCTTACATCGTAAGCGAGCGGATGCGGTTGGGCGCAATTGAGCGTGATTGGGTGCCGATGGAGGAGATCTCTGTGAACCTCGCACGGGCTGTGGTCGCGGCAGAAGATGCAAATTTCTGTCTGCATTGGGGGTTCGACATGGACGCGATCCGCGCCGCCATTGCCGAGGGCGCAGATCGCGGTGGCTCCACAATTAGCCAGCAAACCGTGAAGAACGCGTTCCTGTGGCATGGGCGGTCGTGGGTGCGCAAAGCGCTGGAAGCCGCTATCACCCCGGTGATGGAGCTGATCTGGCCCAAGCGGCGTGTGTTGGAGGTGTACCTAAACGTTGCCGAATTTGCGCCCGGCGTGTTTGGAGCGGAGGCGGCGGCACAGCACCACTTCGGCGTTTCTGCGGCGGATCTGACCCTGCGGCAGGCGTCCCTTTTGGCGGCGGTCCTACCCAATCCGCAACAGCGCAGCGCCAGCGCGCCCTCGGATTACGTCAGTCGTCGCGCGCGGTCGATCGCCGATGGGGCAGCGACGATTGGCACAGATGGACGTGACAATTGCTTTGCGAATTGATTTTTCCGCCCGGCCCTTGCAAAGACTAGTCCAACATCAAAAAGAGCAGCCCAAATGAACCGCCTCTATCATTTCCCTTTGTCGCCGTACTGCCGGAAGGTCCGCCTGATTCTGGCTGAAAAGCGCATTGAGGTTGAGTTGGTGGATGAGAAGTATTGGGAACCCTCCACTGAATTCCTGCGCCGCAACCCGGCGGGTAAGGTGCCGATCCTGAAAATTGACGGCCTGACCCTGAGCGATTCGGTGGCGATCTGCGAATATGTGGAGGAAACGGTGCCGGAGCCGGCGCTGATGCCCTCTGACCCCACCCAACGCGCCGAAGTGCGGCGGCTGGTGGCGTGGTTTGACGACAAATTTTACCATGAGGTCACGCGCAATCTGGTCCATGAACGGGTGCATAAAAAACTGATGCGCGGCGGTTACCCGGATGGGCGCGCGATCAAGACCGGCGCCCAGAACATCAAGTTCCACATCCGCTATATGGACTGGCTGCTGGACCATCGCCGCTGGCTGGCTGGTGATCGCATGACAATGGCGGATTTCGCCGCTGCCGCGCAGATCAGCTGCCTCGATTATATCTCGGACGTGGACTGGAGCCTCAGCGCTCCGGTCAAGGACTGGTACGCCACGATGAAATCGCGGCCTGCGTTCCGCTCGATCCTTGCGGATCAGATCTTTGGCTTCCCGCAGCCGCCCCATTACGCGAACCTGGACTTTTGAGCGCTCTGAAAGACGCTCTCTGGCAAGAGGCCCGCGAGGCGGGGTTCGCGAAGATGGGAATATGCAGGCCCGACGCAGCGCCAGAGTTGCCTGGGCGGCTGGGCGCATATGTGGATGCAGGGTACCACGGGCAAATGGGCTGGATGGCGGAGCGGATGAATTGGCGCGGTGCGCCCGATGTGCTGTGGCCCGAGGCGCGATCCGTGGTGATGCTGGCGGAACCTTATGCGCCAGACGTCGATCCGCTGGATGCGTTGGAAGCCCGCGATTGCGCCACCATCAGCGTCTATGCCCAGGGGCGCGACTATCATGATCTGCTGAAGAAGCGCCTCAAACGTGTGGGTCGCTGGCTGTTGGAGCAGCGCCCCGATGAGGCGATCAAAGTCTTCGTGGATACCGCACCGGTGATGGAGAAACCGCTGGCACAGGCCGCAGGGCTGGGCTGGCAGGGCAAACACACCAACCTTCTGGCCCGTGATCTGGGGAACTGGTTCTTTCTGGGCGCAATTTTTACCACCGTTGAACTGCCAGTTGACGACGCCGAGACCGAACATTGCGGCTCCTGCACCGCGTGTCTTGATATCTGCCCCACCAACGCCTTCCCGGCGCCGTTCAAGCTCGACGCGCGGCGCTGCATTTCTTACCTGACAATTGAACACAAAGGCCCGGTCACCCACGAGCTGCGTGAGAAGATGGGCAATCGGATTTACGGCTGCGACGATTGCCTGGCGGTGTGCCCGTGGAACAAATTTGCGCAAGCCGCACGTGACATTCGCTATGCGCCCCGCTCCGAGTTGCAATCCCCGAAGCTGACTGATCTGGCGCGGCTCGACGATGCCGGGTTTCGGGCGATGTTCTCAGGCTCCCCAATCAAACGCATTGGCCGCGGCAGATTTGTGCGCAACGTGCTGTATGCCATCGGGAACTCAGGGGACGCCGCGCTGGCAGGCGCCGCACGTGACCTGCTGAACGACCCGGATCCGACAATTGCCGATGCCGCCCACTGGGCGGTGGAGCGGTTGCAATGAGGCTTCTGGTCTTCGGCTATGGCTACACATCTCGCGCGCTGGTCCAAAGCCTCCCCGATGGTTGGCATGTGACAGCGACGACTCGGTCACCGGAGAAGGCCGCCGCAATGCAGGCCGCCGCAAATCAGGCCGCCGCAATGCAGGCCGAGGGCATCACCCCCCGCCTCTTCCCCGGCGACAACCTGACGGCTGATCTGGCTCAAGCCACCCACGTCCTGATCTCCGCCGGGCCGCAGGACGGTCACGATCCGGTGCTGGCAGACCTGCGCAATGGGTTCGCACAGGCCAGGCAACTGAAATGGCTGGGTTACCTCAGCACAACTGGCGTCTATGGTGATCACAATGGCGACTGGGTGGACGAGAACACGGCCCTGACCCCGTCAACCGAACGCGGCCACGCCCGTGTCACCGCAGAAAACGAATGGATGGATCTGCACCGCAACCACGGCCTGCCGCTCCATATCTTCCGGCTTGCAGGCATCTACGGCCCCGGTCGCGGACCATTTGCAAAGCTTCGCAACGGCACCGCACGGCGGATCATCAAACAGGGTCAGGTGTTCAGCCGCATCCATGTGGAGGATATTGCCCAGGTGCTGCTTGCCTCGATGAGCAACCCCGCCCCCGGCACCACGTACAACGTCTGCGACGATGACCCCGCGCCACCCCAAGATGTCATCGCGTACGCCGCGACCCTTCTGGGGCTGCCGATCCCGCCGGACCTGCCGTTTGAGCAAGCCACCCTCAGCCCGATGGCGCGCAGCTTCTACGGCGAATCAAAACGTGCCGATAACACCCGCATCAAGAGTGATCTTGGCATACGCCTGCGATACCCCGATTACCGGAGCGGGCTGCAACAGCTGCATTCCGCCGAATCACACCGCTGAGCCTCGCGCCAACGGCCCAAACTGGTGTAGACAACTAAAAAACCAATGTGGTGACCCAATGCGCCTTCTCTTTCTTGCCCTTGTGACCCTTGCCGCCCTCGCGGGCTGTTCACGCTTCGTCGAATACTCTGGGCCAGAGGTCACACGGGTTGTGATCCACAAGACCGACCGCATCTTGATGTTGTTTCACAACGACGAAATTCTGGAGACCTATGAGATCGAACTGGGGTTCGCGCCAGATGGCCACAAGCTGGAGGAAGGTGACGGCCGCACACCCGAGGGTGAGTACATTATCGACCGGCGCAACCCCAACAGCGAATGGTATCTGTCGATCGGCATCAGCTATCCCAACGCGGCAGACATTGCGCAGGCCCGTGAACGGGGGGTCAGCCCCGGCGGAGATATATTTATCCACGGCTCGCCGCGTCCGTTCCAACGGAGCACTGACTGGACGGCCGGGTGTATCGCCGTAAGCAACGCCGAAATGCGGCAGATTTACGCTATGGTGCGAAACGGGACGCCGATTACGATCTATCCGTGATCCACGTGTGGTGTGGAGAATCGCCCCTCAACCCGTTGATTCGGGTACTTTCTAAGTCAAGGTTTTGACGACATACCGCGCAATAACCGGTCGAATCGCCCTCCTTGGCGGTCCTATGATCCGTCAACCCGGCATAAGTGTTGCCAATTTGACCACATGACCGATTTCCTGCGATGGGGGCAATTTCCGCGCCATTGCAATCAAGGGGTGTTGCTGGTTAAAGATGAACACGAGGTACAGTCTTGGGTGCCCCAACCTGCGCATAGTGCGTTAAAGGGGCGTATCATCGAGGATATATTATTATGAAGAAACTCGCTCTCGCTGCTGCACTGTCGGTTGTCGCCACTGGCGCATTTGCCGGCGGTTACGTTGAACCCACAGTTATCGAGCCCGTTGTCATCGTTGAAGACACTGGCTCCTCTGCTGGCGGCATTCTTGTGCCCGCTATCGCAGTTCTGCTGCTGGTTCTGGCACTGCATCACAATTGATCCGCGGATCAGTTACACGATTTGAATTGGCACTGCCTTCGGGTGGTGCCTTTTCTTTTGTGCGGTGCTGTTTCGAAACGGCAATGCGCACCGCGCGGCGCACTGGCTAACATCACATGGCCGCGCAGGCTCGCCGCCTACAGCCCTGCCTCCGCCTCAATCTGCTTACGGGGCTTCCGCTGCCGTTCGGTGGTGGACTTCAGCTGACCACAGGCCGCCATGATATCCTCACCGCGCGGTGTGCGAATCGGTGAGGCATATCCCGCCTTGTAGATGATATCGGCAAACGCCTCGATTCGTGCCCAGTCCGAGCGCTCATAAGGCGCGCCGGGCCATTCGTTGAAGGGAATCAGGTTGATCTTGGCCGGGATGCCTTTGATCAGCTGCACCAAACGCCGCGCATCTTCGTCGCTATCGTTCACATCCTTCAGCATCACGTATTCAAAGGTGATCCGCTCTGAATTGCTGGCCTTCGGGTAGGCGCGCAATGCGTCCAACAGATCCGCAATTGGCCATTTCTTGTTGATCGGCACCAACCCGTCGCGCACCGCGTCTGTGGTGGCGTGAAACGACACGGCCAACATGCACCCGATCTCAGTGGCCGTTTTCGCGATCTCCGGCACCACACCAGAGGTGCTTAACGTGATCCGGCGCCGGCTCAGCGAGATCCCCTCGGGGTCCATGGCGATCTTCATCGCGTCACGGACGTTGTCAAAATTATACAGCGGCTCCCCCATGCCCATCAGCACAATGTTCGACACCAAACGCGGCTTCGCGTCCGAACCCTCACCCGGCGCCGTCCATTCATCCAGATCATCACGCGCCAACATGACCTGGCCGATGATCTCTCCGGCTGTCAGATTCCGCACCAATTTCTGCGTGCCGGTGTGACAGAACGAACAGGTCAGCGTGCAGCCAACCTGCGAGGATATGCACAAGGTCCCGCGATCCACCGTGGGGATGTAAACCACCTCCACCTCGTGCCCACCTGCAATCCGCACCAGATACTTGCGGGTGCCATCGGCGCTGACCTGTTTGGTCACCACCTCAGGCACCTCGGCCACAAAGGTCGCGGCCAGCATCGCGCGGTAATCTTTCGACAGGTTGGTCATCCGTGCGAAATCACGGATGCCCTTCTGATACAGCCACTGCCAGACTTGGCCGGTGCGCATCTTCGCCTGCTTTTCCGCCGTCCCCGCCGCAATCAACGCCTCGCGCAGGCCGTCACGGGTCAGCCCGATCAGGTTGATCGGCCCATCAGGCAGTTTGCGGGGGAACGTAAGCACGTCCTGCGTGATCGGCGCAGAAACAGGAACGGTGGCAGTCATGGCGGCAATCCTTGATGCCCTCAAGCAGCAGAGCGGTAGGGCGGGCAATCCTTGATGCCCTCAAGCAGCAAAGCGGTAGGGCGGGCAAACGGGTGTTCGGCTCACATATAGGAGGAGTCACGGTCACGCAAACCTGTGGTGACAAGACGCGCCGTCGCGAACACGCGGGGTGGCCGACACGTAGGGTGGCGATCCAATCGGTTGAGTTTGGCACTTTATGCCAGCCCGGCCCCTCAACCCAATGATCGAGACGCCAAACCTGTCAAATTCGCCGCCCCGATGGAGCGTGCCGGCAATGGCGCTGCGGCCTTGAATACGCGCTACGGCGCAGGGCCTCTTACCCGCCGCACCGCACCACTGCATCCTCAACGGCGGCGGTGAAGCCCAGCAGGCTGAACGTGTCCTGCGTCTGAGTGCCCCGGCTGGAACGCGCCGTCAGCGTCGCTGATGCGCCGCGTTTCATCGCGGTGATGATACGATCATCATCTTGCGGCGATGCGGCCCACGCCATTGCCCCTTCGGAGAACAATTCAAACGTGGACGACCCGATTTCCACCTGTACCGTGGAGCCATCGGCAAATGGATAGCCCCCCGTGAAGCTGACTTCGCCCAACCGATCCTGGCTGGGCCAGAATGTCACGAACATCATGATATCGTCGCGGTTGACCTGCACAACCTGACCATCACGTGTGTTCACCGTTTCGGACGGGGTTGAGACAACCCAGCACTGGGTTGGGTCCTCCTCGACGAAAACCGACCAGTCGGTTTCAGAGTTCACGATATTTGTGGATTCTTCCGCAACTTGCGCAGATGCCGACGCGCCCGCAAGAAGCAGGGAGGACGCAAGAATACCTAAATGGAAACGTTTCATCGGCCCTCAATAGTTGTGGTTAAAACAACGACAGCAACTTTATTCCCCACACCGGGCCTCGGCATCTTCCACAGCCGCCGTGAAGCCCAGCAGGCTGAACGTATCAACCGTCTGCGTGCCTCGGCTGGAACGGGCGGTAAGGGAAGCCTCTGCCCCGCGTTTCATCGCGGTGATGATCCGATCATCGTCCTGTGGCGACGCGGCCCAAGCCATTTCACCCTCCGAGAACAACTCAAACGAGGTCTCCCCGATGGACATCGTCACGGTGGAGCCATCTGCAAACGGATATCCACCCGTGAAGCTGACTTCGCCCAAACGCTCCTGTCCGGGCCAGAACGACACAAACATCAGGATTTCGCCGCGGCGCACGGAAACCACGCGGCCATCCCGTGTGTTCACCGTCTCGGATGGGGTGGATACAACCCAACATTGCGTAGGATCGTCTTCAACAAACACCGACCAATCAGTCTCGGCGTTCACCCGGTTGGTAGATTCGTCCTGAGCAAATACGGCTGTCGCCGAAAGCGCCAACGCGCCCGCCAGAATTCCAGCAAGATATGTCTTCATGAACTTCAGAGCCTCCAGCCCCTTCTCTGCCTCTGGTCGGCGCCCGTTTTTTAGGTCATCAAATGTGTGGGCGTCCGACCGTAATTGCGCGGCAACTTAGCTTAAACACTTCGTTGAAAAAAGCCCCGATGGCGGAAAATCGCCGGGATGTGAAGGGATTTGGGAAGAATGGTCATGACAGCAAGCGCAGCAGAGGTGCTGGTGGAGGTCCATCGCGGTCCAATTCTGGAATGTGAGCACCGGGGCCACGCGGTTATCTGGCGCCACAATGAGGGTGCAATTGCAACCTGGGGTGACCCGGATGCACGGATTTTGCCGCGGTCATCGTCGAAGATGATCCAGGCTCTGCCATTGGTCGAAAGCGGCGCCGCGGATGCCGTCGGGTTAACGTCCGAGCATCTGGCGCTGTCCTGTGCCTCCCATCAGGGCGCTGCGATCCACACAGACCGCGTGACCCGGTGGCTGGGTGATCTGAACCTGTCAGAGGCGGATCTGCGCTGCGGCGTGCAATGGCCCAACGATGTGCCCGCACGTGATGGGCTGATTTGCAGCAGCTGTGGCCCGGATCAGCGCCACAACAATTGCTCCGGCAAACACACTGGCTTCCTGACGTTAACCCGGCACCTGGGCGCCGGGCCGGACTACAACGACCGGTCCCACCCGTTGCAAAACGCCATTTCCGAAGCCTGGGATGATGTCACCGACGATGCGAACCCCGAGTTTGCGATCGACGGCTGTTCTGCCCCCAATTTCGCCACCCGCCTGTCAGGCCTGGCCCGCGCCATGGCGGCGTTTGCTGCCGCAAAAACGGATGGCGGCACCCGCCAGGCCGCCATGGTTCGCCTGCGCGAGGCGATGGTATTACACCCCGATCTGGTGGCTGGCGAAGGCCGGGCTTGCACGCGGCTGATGCGCGCAATGAACGGACGTGTGGCGATCAAGACCGGCGCCGAAGGGGTGTTTGTGGCAATTGTCCCTGAGCTTGAAATCGGCGTTGCGGTAAAAATTTCCGACGGCGCGCGCCGGGGGGCCGAAGCCGCCATCACCCATATCCTTGGTGCTTTGGGGGTGCTCGACCCGGCCCATCCGGACGCGCAGGCCTATTCCCATGGCCCGGTCCGCAACTGGAATGGGGTGGAGACCGGGCATTACCGGATCGCTGATCGGCTGGCAGGCTGGCGGCTCTAACTCAGCGCCAGACCATCCGTCACCTTGCTCTGAATCACTGCCTTTTTCAGGGGTTTGGTGATGTAATCGTCCAACCCCGCCGCCAAAATCCGCTCACGGTCACCATCCAGCGCGTGGGCGGTCATTGCGATGATCGTGACACGGGGCAAGCCGTTTTCAGCCTCAAACGCGCGGATCAGCTTGGCGGCTTCAAGGCCGTCCATTTCGGGCATCGAGATATCAGTCATCACCAGATCAGGCACGTCGCGTTTATAGGCATCCACCAATTCGCGGCCGTTGGTGGCAATCTCCAGATCCAGATCGAGACCTTTGAGCATGGTCTTGAACACCAGTCGGTTGGTCTTGTTATCCTCCGCCGCCAGAAGCCGTGGGCGGGTCCGGGATTGCGCCGCCGGACTATCTGCAACGGGTGGGTCAGCAACCGCCGCAACAGGGGCTTCGCGCACCTCATCCGCTGCAATGCTCAACGCCACCTGCGGTTGCAGAAGTTGCGTCCGCAGGGCGGCCAGACCCTGCTCAAATACACATCCCTCAAAGCCATCAGGTACTGCGTCCGCACGGGCAGAGCTTAGGCGGGGGCCCGCAAAACCAGCTTTATCCAGGGCCGCCGTGACACCAGCCACATCAATAGCGTCGTCGCACAGAATGAGGGCCGTTGTCCCTTCAAGATCCCGCTCGGTTGGCACCCGCCGCACAAGGCTGGTTTCCGCATGTAAGCGGCCAAGCGCGTCCAAAAGGCCCTCTTCCCCTTCCCCTCCACGGCCAATCACAAGGATCCGGGATTGATCAACTGGCAAGCCAGCCACAGGCGCTTGATCGTCAACCGGGTCCTTCTTGAGACAGATCTTGACCCCAAACACTGACCCGCGGCCAACCTCCGATTCCAGCCACATCTCACCACCCATCAACCCCACCAGCCGGTGTGTGATCGCCAGACCCAGCCCGGTGCCGTCATGGCGACGGTTGGCTTCATCTTCGACCTGATTAAACTCCCCGAACACGTGGTCCTGCTTTTCGGGCGCAATCCCGACGCCGGTATCCTCCACCACAATGGAGATGTTGAGGTCTTCAATCTCTTCTGCCGGTGGCCCAGCCAGGACACGGACCGTCACGCTGCCCGCTTCGGTGAATTTCACCGCATTGCCGATCAGGTTTGTCAGGATCTGCCGAATACGGCCCCGGTCGCCAATCATTTGCGCCGGCAGGAAGATGTCGTAGTCCAGCCGCAACTCGATATCTTTGCCCTCAAGCCCCGGTTGCAGAAGGCGGAATATCTCCCGGACCGTGGCGTTCAGATCGAAGCTCTCGTTGTGCAGCTCCAGCTTACCGGCCTCGATCTTCGAGAAATCGAGGATATCGTTGATGATGACAAGCAATGCCTCACCGGAGTTCTTGATGGTGTCAGCATAGATTTGCTGTTCTTCGTCCAGTTCTGTTTCCCGCAACACCTCTGCCATGGACACAACACCGTTCATCGGTGTGCGGATCTCATGGCTCATGTTGGCAAGGAACGCCGATTTGGCGCGGCTGGCCCCAAGAGCGGCATCACGGGCCGAGCGCAACTGCCGTTCGCGCCGGATGTTGGGGGTGATATCGACGGCCAGTGACACAAAATCGCCCTGGGGGGTCTGTTTGTCGTTCAGGCGGATATACGCACCGTTCCACAGCTTGATATCAACGCGGGGGATTGGGGTCATTTCCCACCGGGCAATCATCCGGTCGACCCACTCATCCGGGTCTACACCTTGCAAATCAATGATACCCTCCTCCACCGCGATGCGGAGAATCGCCTCATAGCTGGCGCCTTCGGTGACATCCGCCACGCCGTCAAAGATCTTGAAGAAGGCGGGATTCGCGGCAACCAAACGCCAATCACGGTCGAAAATGGCAAAGCCATCTTCAGTGGCGGTCAGGGCATCCCACAGGCGACGCTGGGCCGTAACGGCACGTTCCGTGGCCACCTCCAGCTGCGCTTCGGTCTTGGTTGTCTTGCCTTTGAGAAGTGCATTTTCCTCCCGTTGCTCAATAACTTGCGTGGACAGCGCGTCGGCGTGTACCGCCAGTTTCCGGTTCGCATTATACAATTCCTCAGACCGCAGGGCGAGCAACTGCTCAGCCTGAAGACGGGCGCGGCGTTCCTGCGCCATCCGGTCGTTGAAATTTCTCGCGGCCATGCACTCAGCCCTGACGGAACAACAAAAGTGTGTCCCGGCGGTTTTGCGCCAAGGCGCTGAATATAGCGTTAATCCTCCATCGCGTCTGAGGAATCATAGACTCCCGTCCTGCACCCGTGGCACGTTGAGGGTATTGGATTTGATGACATTGTGAGGCTTTGGATGACGCGTTTTTTGGCTGTTGCAGTCGGTATTCTCATGGCGCTCGGGTCACCCGGCCCTCTCTACGCGCAAGACCTGCTCCCAGAACGCACCATCTCGATCATCCGCGACCATGACCTTCCCGGAAATGACCTGCGTCCGATTTTTGACTCCAACCTGACCGCTTGCACCGCCGCCTGTCAGGCTGATCCCGAATGTGCGGCCTTCACCTTCAACACCGCCAACAACACCTGTTTTCCGAAATCCGCCGCCAGTGACGGCGCGGCTTATGCCGGTGCGCTGTCCGGTATCATCCGCGATACACCTGCCGCGACGCTGGCCCACGCCTTTGAGCAGCGTACCGATATGGCCTTCCTGTCCAACGCTGACCTGGACGCCGCCCTCAGCCAGGCCAACGGCCTTGGCCTTGTGCATTACGCCGGTCGTTTCCCTGCCGCCGATTGGCGTCGCAGCGCCGCCAATGCCTTTGAAGCAGGCAATACCCTCGGGGCCATGCGCCGCATCGGGGCTGCCGTGACCCTTGAGCACAGTGCCGCCGACTGGGCGACCTATGCCCATTACCTGCTGTCCATCGAACCCGATACCCGGAGCGCGGGGCGTCAATTCGAAAACCGCGCTCTGTCCGCTGCGATCAACGCCACCCTGCGCGCAGATCCGGGCCTCGAGTTTGCCGAGGCGCTGGATATTCTTGCCGAAGCGCTGGAACGTAACGGCAGAGGCCCCGATGCCATCCCCGCCTTGCGTCTTGCGTTGGCGAATACCCCTGACGACACCCGCGACGAGGCGTTGGACCGCGTACTTGGCCTTTTTGGCTTTCGCGTCACCGATACCCGTGTGGATGTGGACTCCGATTTCCCCCGCATCTGCGCCACCTTCTCGGAACCGCTTGCCGCGGGTGGCGTGATCTATGGCGACTTCCTGCAATCAACCGTTTCGGACCTGGCCGTTGAGGCCGAAGGTCGGCAGCTGTGCCTTTCGGGTGTCCGCCATGGAGAGCGTTACGAATTCACCCTGCGCGCCGGTCTGCCTGCTGCGTCTGGCGAGGTCCTGCACGCCCCGGTAACGCTGCGCCAATATGTACGTGACCGCGCACCCTCGGTCCGCTTTGCAGGCCGGGCCTATATCCTGCCTGCCAGCGCGGGTGGTACTATTCCGGTTGTTGGCGTCAATACGGACCTGATCGACCTGCGCCTGTTCCATGTGGCGGATCGCAACATCCTGCGCACCTTGCAGGAGCAGTACTTTGGCCGCCCCCTTGCCGAATGGCAGGTGGATCAATTCGCCGAACAGATTGGCGAGGCCGTCTGGCAAGGTGAGGTTGAGGTCGCACAGGAACAAAATCGCGCCGTCACAACCCGTGTCCCTATTGGTGAAGTGCTACAGGGCCGCGCCCCCGGCCTCTATGCTCTGGAGGCCCGTGTTGGTGGCGCAGGCAACGCTGAAGGCGGCGCCACGCAATGGTTCCTCGTCAGTGATCTGGGTATCTCGTCGCTTAGCGGGTCAGACGGGGTGCATGTATTTGTGCGGTCCCTCGCAACAACTGACGCCCACCAAGGGGTCACAATTGATCTGATCTCCGAATCAAACCGGGTCTTGGCAAGTGCCGAGACCGATTCCGATGGTTACGCCCACTTCCCCGCCGCCATCGCCGCAGGTGAACACGGCGCATCCCCGGCGCTTCTGACGGCGCGCAACGGCGACACTGACCTTGCCTTCCTATCCCTGCGTGACGCCGAATTTGACCTGTCTGACCGCGGTGTAGAGGGCCGCGAGCCCGCAGGCCCGATTGATGTCTTCCTGACCACGGACCGGGGCGTGTACCGTGCCGGTGAGACGATCCACGCCACCACCCTTACCCGCGATCCCCAGGCCGAAGCGATCACCGGCCTGCCCCTCACGGCGATCCTGACACGGCCTGATGGCGTCGAATTCACCCGTATGTTGCTGGAGGAGGCCGGGGCGGGTGGCTACGTCTTTGCGCTGCCCCTCAACCCGGAAGTGCCGCGCGGCACTTGGCGGCTGGCGATCCACGCGGACCCGGACGCGCGCCCGCTGCGTGAGGTCCGCTTGCTGGTCGAGGATTTCCTGCCTGAACGCCTCGACCTTGCCATCGACCTGCCGTCTGACACCTTCGCTGATATAGCGCGGCCGTTCGTGGATTTCCGCGCCAATTACCTGTTTGGGGCGCCCGCCTCTGACCTTTCCATCACCGGGCGCATGGCGCTGCGCCCGATCTCAACCCTATCCCGGTATCCCGGCTTCCGCTTTGGCCGCCACGATGCCCCGCCTGCCCCTGCCTTCACCAATATCGAGCCGCTCACCACCAATGCCCAGGGCCGCGCCGCCGCGTCGTTACAATTCCCTGCTTTCGACGGCGTCTCCCACCCCGGCCAACTGACCCTCACCGCACAGATCACCGAAGGCTCCGGTCGCCCGGTAGAGCGCGCAGAAACTGTCACCGTGATCCCCAGCGACCCGATGATCGGCATCCGCCCGCTGTTTGACGGCACGCTGCCTGAGGCGGCAGAGGCCAACTTTCACCTGATCGCCACTGGTATTGGCGCACGTACTTTACCCGTTCGCTGGACCCTCAATCGGGTGGAGCGGCGCTATCAATGGTATCGCCAGAACGGCAATTGGACGTGGGAGCCGGTGACCATTCGTCAGCGTATCGCCAATGGTGAGGCCGCGTTGGGTTCCGATCCCACATCCCTGTCCCTGCCGGTCGAATGGGGCAGCTACGAGCTGCGCGTTGAAAGTGACGCCGAGGGGTTCGCCATCACCTCGGTTGGCTTCGATGTCGGGTGGTATGGGGCGGAGGACGGCACCGACACCCCTGACGCCCTGGAGGTTTCGCTTGATGCGGATGCCTACCGCCCCGGCGATACCGCGACCCTGCGGATTGTGCCACGCACTGGCGGGCTGGCTTTGGTGCAAGTGGTCACCGACCGGCTGATCAACCAGCAGATTGTGCGCCTTGGTGATGATCCCACCGACATCACCCTGCCGGTAACTGATGAATGGGGCGCTGGTGCTTACGTCACTGCGACCCTGATCCGCCCGTTAGACACTGTTTCCGGCCCTGTCCCCACCCGTGCCATCGGCCTTGCCCATGCCAGCGTTGATCCCGGCGATCATGCGTTGCAAGCCTCGCTGGAGGTGCCCGAAACCATGCGCCCCCGTGGCCCGCTGGAGGTTGCCTTACGGATCGACGGCGCCCTGCCCGGCGAAATTGACCATGCCTCGATCGCAGCCATAGACCTTGGGATCCTGAACCTCACAGGGTTCCAAAGCCCTGACCCGCAGGGCCATTATTTCGGCCAGCGCCGGCTCGGCATGGCGTTCCGCGATGTCTATGGCCGCCTGATTGACAGCCGCGATGGCGCCGAGGGGCGCATCCGCCAGGGTGGCGACGGCAGCGCAGGTCTGCGGATGCAGGCCAACCCGCCGACCGAGGAGCTTGTGGCGCTGTTTTCCGGCCCGCTCATCGTCGGTGACGATGGCTACGCCCGCGCCAGCTTTGATATCCCCGCCTTCAACGGCACTCTGCGTGTCATGGCCACCGCGTGGTCACAAACCGGCGTTGGTCAGGCCGAGGCTGACGTGATTGTGCGTGATCCCGTTGTCATCACCGCCAGTGCGCCGCGGTTCGTCGCCCCCGGTGATACCGCCCGGCTTCTGCTTGAATTCACCCATACCGAAGGCCCATCTGGCGAGATGCCGCTGTCCATTGCCGTAACATCTGAAATCCAGATGCTTGGCGAGATCATCCCGGCGATCACCCTCACAGAAGGTGAGACCACACGTTTCAACCTGCCGTTTGTCGTCTCCAACCAGACCGGAGAGGCCGAATTCTCCATTGAACTCACAACCCCGGACGGCACGTCCCTGACCCGCGAGCTGAGCATCCCGGTGCAGATCAACGATCCCGTCGTCGCCGAAACCACCCGCCTGACCCTCGCCCCCGGCCAGATTTTCACCCTCGATGCCACCGCCTACACCGGCTTCCGTCCCGGCTCCGCCCACGTAACCCTGTCCGCCGGGCCGCTTGCACGTTTCGACGCGGCGGGCCTTTTGCAACGGCTGGATCGCTACCCCTATGGCTGCACCGAACAGGTCACCAGCCGCGCGCTGCCGCTGCTGTACCTGTCATCGGTGGCCGAGATCATGGGCCTCGGCACCGCTGACGACCTCAACACCCGCATCGCCGACGCCATTGCGTCGGTCCTGAACAATCAGGCGGCGAATGGTGGCTTCGGCCTCTGGCGTGCCTCCTCGGGGGACTTGTGGCTTGACGCATACGTCACCGATTTCCTGTCCCGCGCGCGGGTTGAGGGGCATTCTGTCCCCGATATCCCGTTCCAAAGCGCGCTGGACAACCTCGCCAATGCCGTCACCTCCCATCCTGATTTTGAGAACGGCGGCCAGGGCCTTGCCTACGCGCTGATGGTTCTGGCCCGTGAAGGGCAGGCCAGCATGGGGGACTTGCGCTATTATTCCGACGTGAAAGCGCAGGACTTCGCCACCCCGCTTGCATTGGGGCAACTGGGGGCGGCGCTTGCCATGTACGGCGACCAACCCCGCGCTGACGCGATGTTCATCGCTGGTTTCGCCCGCCTGACCGTGCCGGAAACCAACGCCAGCACCGGCGCCAATCCCCATACCTGGCGCACCGATTACGGCAGCTCCCGACGGGATGGGGCAGCCCTCGTGGCCCTTGCTGCCGCCGCTGGATCAGAGACAATTGACCTCGCGACTCATGTCGCCGACATCGTGATTCCCGCCCCTGAGGCCTCCACCCAGGAGGCGGTCTGGGCGCTGCTTGCCGCACACGCCCTGATCGACAATCCGGCCACCCAAACCCTGACCCTCGATGGTGAACCTGTCAGCGGGCCATTTGTGCAGGTCTTCGGCGGTGATCAGACCCAAACCCGCATAATAGAGAACATCGGCACCCGGGATGAGGGTCTCACCCTCACCCGCTTCGGGATCCCTGATGGCGCCACAGAAGCCTTCGGCAACGGTTACCGGATTGAGCGGCAATACCTCACCCTAGACGGCGACAGCGTAGACCCGGCCCAGGTCCAACACGGCACCCGCCTTGTCACCTTCCTGACCATCATCAATACCGGCGCGCCGGAAGGCCGGTTGATGATAAACGACCCGCTTCCCGCGGGGTTTGAGATCGACAATCCCAACCTCCTGCAATCCGGTGATGTACGTGCCCTTCAGGGCGTGGACTTTCCCTACGCGCCCGAGATGTCGGAGTTCCGGGCCGAACGTTTCCTGTCCGCCGTTGATATGCGTGGCGGGAGCGATCACATCCGCCTCGCCTACATCATCCGCGCTGTAACGCCGGGTAACTTCCACCACCCCGCCGCCTCGGTTGAGGATATGTATCGCCCGACCTACCGCGCCCAAACCGCCTCTGGCCGGGTCAGCGTGGTCGAATGATCCGCAAGGTCGCGGCCGGTCTCGCGCTTTGTCTGCTGGCCCTTGTCATCGGGGCCGGGCTGTGGCTGGAGCGCTGGATTGAGGACACGGAGATCCCGCCCCTGACGCTGGAAACCGGGGTTGAGGTTCTGGACCGCGATGGCAACCTGTTGCGCGCCTACACCGTAGAGAATGGCCGCTGGCGTCTGCCTGTCAGCTACGATGCCGTTGACCCCGGCTATATCGACATGCTTGTGGCTTACGAGGATCGCCGCTTCTGGACCCACCCCGGCGTTGACCTGCGCGCCTTTGCCCGCGCCGCGTGGCAGTGGGTTGCAACGGGACGGGTGATCTCAGGTGGCTCAACCCTGACCATGCAGGTCGCGCGCCTGCTGGAGGAATCCGGCACCGGCGCATGGGGCGGCAAGATCCGGCAAATCCGGCTGGCGTTGGCGCTGGAACGTGCGCTGTCCAAGGAAGAAATCCTCACCCTCTACCTGCATCTTGCGCCCTATGGCGGCAATATCGAAGGTATCCGCGCCGCGACACTGACCTGGTTCGGCACCGAACCTGTCCGCCTGACAGCCGCACAATCCGCCCTGCTTGTGGCCCTGCCCCAAGCCCCAACCTCGCGCCGCCCGGACCGGTTTCCCGAAGCGGCGGAGATCGCCCGCAATCGTGTCCTGTCCCGCGCAGTCACCTTCACCGACTTGACCGAGGCGCAGATCGCCTGGGCGCGTGACGAGCCGATCCCAACCAGCCGCCGCAATTTTCCTGCCCTCGCTGCCCACCTCGCTGATCGTGCCATCTCCGACAGGCCGACCCGAAGCACCCACTACCTGACCCTCAACCGGGATCTGCAAATGCAGATGGAACGCCTTGCGGCCCGCGCCGTGAACACCCTTGGCCCGCAGATGAGCGCGGCCATCATGGTAATTGACCACGAAACCGGCGAAATTCTCGCCTCTGTCGGCTCACCGGACTACACCGACACCGCGCGCGAAGGGTTTGTGGACATGACCCGAGCCGTGCGGTCACCCGGTTCCGCCCTGAAACCGCTGATCTACGGCCTCGCTTTCGATGCGGGCATCCTGCACCCGCAAACGCTGGTGCAGGATCGCCCGATTTCCATCGCTGGCTATGCGCCGCAGAATTTTGACGCGGTGTTTCGGGGCGAGGTTACGGCGGCGCAGGCATTGCAGCTGTCTCTGAATATCCCCGCCGTCAACTTGCTGAACGACGTTGGCCCGCATCACATGCTCGCCGCCATGGGCCGCGCCGGTATGGACGTGTCCCTGCCTGCGGGTGAGGAACCCGGCCTTGCCATTGCGCTGGGTGGCCTTGGCACCCGGATGGAAGACCTGATGCGCCTTTACGCCGGAATCGCGCGGGGCGGAATTGCGGTGCCGATGCATTGGCGGGACGGGGAAGCTGGCGGTGAAGGCCAGCGCATCATGTCAGATACCGCCGCGTGGTATCTGGGGGATATCCTCTCCGAGGTCGTTCCACCGGCCAACGCCCCGCGCATCGGGCTGAGCTACAAGACCGGCACCAGCTATGGCCACCGGGACGCCTGGGCGTTTGGGTTCGATGGCCGGCATGTGGTCGGCGTCTGGATGGGCCGGGCGGACGGCGCGTCGGTGCCCGGCGCGTTTGGCTCGGAACTCTCGGCGCCACTGTTGTTTGAAGCATTCAGCCGCATTGATGAACGCACCACCCCGCGCCAAGCCCCACCTCCCGGCGCCCTGACACTGTCAAACGCGCAACTGCCACAAACCCTGCGCCGCTTTGACCCCGGCGCAGATGTCGCAAACGCGGGCGGCCCTGCCATCACCTTCCCACCCGAAGGCGAGGTGTTGGCGTATCAGCCGGGCCTGCCGGTCATGGCACGGGTGGCGGAAGGCACGCCGCCATTCACATGGCTCTGGAACGGAGCGCCCCTGGCCACCGGCTGGCACGACCGCGAAATTGCGCTGGACGGGGCAGAGGTCGGGTTCGGAGAGTTAACGGTTATCGACGCGACGGGCCGTGCCGAAAGTCGCGCCGTTGAGATCGCCCGATAGGCTCTAACCAGCGCGTTAGAGCCGCTCAATCGCCAATGCGATACCCTGCCCACCGCCGATGCACATGGTGATCAACGCCTTGGAACCACCAATCCGCTCCAGCTCGTACATCGCCTTCACGGTGATGATCGCCCCGGTCGCGCCCACCGGATGACCCAGCGCAATTGCGCCGCCATTGGGGTTCACCTTCTCCCCATCCAGCCCGAGGCCCTTGTTCACAGCCAAGGCTTGCGCCGCAAAGGCTTCGTTCGACTCGATCACGTCGAAATCGGCAATGCTCAGGCCGGTTCTTGCCAGCAGGTTCTCCACCGCCGGAATCGGGCCGATCCCCATCACCTCAGGCCGCACACCGGCATGGGCATAGCCCAGAATCCGCGCACGTGGCGTCAGGCCAGCGGCCTCAGCCGCATCCGCCCGCGCCAGCACAATCGCCGCAGCGCCGTCGTTGATGCCGGACGCATTACCCGCCGTCACTCGACCATCTTTCTTGAACACGGTGCGCAGCCCGGCCAAAGCCTCAAGCGAGGTCGCCTTGGGGTGTTCATCGACCTCAAACGGCACCATGTCTCGCTTCACGCGCACCTCAACCGGCACAATCTGCTCGGCAAACCGACCCTCAGCAATCGCCCGCGCCGCGCGCTCCTGAGAGGCCATCGCAAAGGCATCCATCTGCGCACGGGTCACATCATGTTCATCCGCCACGTTCTCGGCGGTGATCCCCATGTGCCCGGTCCCGAAGGGGCAATTCAGCGCGCCGAGCATCATGTCGAGCGTGCGCACGTCACCCATCTTCTGCCCAAATCGCACGTCAGAGTTGATGTAAGGTGCGCGGCTCATCGATTCCGCGCCGCCCGCCAAGGCAAACTCCGCGTCCCCCAAAGCCAGCGACTGGATCATCGAAACAATCGCCTGCACACCAGACCCACAAAGCCGGTTCACGTTCATTGCGGGCACAGTATCGGGGATACCCGCCTGCATCGCCGCCACCCGGCTGAGGTACATGTCACGGGGCTCGGTATTGATCACGTGCCCAAAAGTAACATGGCCGATCTGGCCACCCTCAACACCCGCCCGCTCCAGCGCAGCTTTTGCCGCAACGGTGCCCAGGTCAATGGGCGCCACACCCGCAAGGCTGCCCCCAAAGGCACCGATTGCCGTGCGTGCGCCCGACAGAATTACGATGTCGTCCATAGAAAATCCTCCACGATCTCTCGTGGAGGACTAAAGCGTAGAATCAAGGCGGGGGCCACCAAGACGCAACGTCTCAGGCACCCGGCCTTTGGGCCGGTTCAGGCCGGTTCAGGCCGCATCGAATTGTAGCGGCTTCACCTGTTGGAACAGGCCAGTTGCCATCAGCTGATCCAAAACCTTGGCCGGCGGCTGCGCATCAAGGTAAAGCAACGCGATCGCCTCCCCTTTCGGGCCAGACCGGCCAAGGGTGAAGTTCGCGATGTTGACGCCATTCTCACCCATCATCTGTCCCAGGGTGCCGATGATACCGGGGACATCCTCGTTGGTTGTATACAACATATGTTCGCCAATCTCGGCGTCGATATTGATGCCTTTGATCTGGATGAAGCGGGGCTTGCCGTCGCTGAACACCGTCCCGGCAATGGATCGTTCGCGCTTGTCGGTGCGCACCACCAGCCGGATATAGCCGTCAAACACGCCGGATTTGTCCTGAGTCGTCTGGCTCAGATCAATGCCACGTTCCTTGGCGATCACCGGGGCCGAAACCATGTTCACATCCGGGTTCGAGGCCTTCATCACACCGGCAATCGCTGCACAATCCAGCGCCTTCAGGTTCATATCCGTGACAATGCCGTTATAGACCACGTCGATGCTTTTGATCGGCTCATCCGTCAACTGGCCCACAAAGGCCCCCAGATGTTCGGCCAGCTTCAGCCACGGCCCCATGATTGCGGCCTCTTTGGCGGTGACGGATGGCATATTTAGCGCGTTGGATACCGCCCCGGTCAGCAAATAATCCGACATCTGCTCAGCCACTTGCAGGGCCACATTCTCCTGCGCTTCCGTGGTGGCCGCCCCAAGATGCGGCGTCACAACGACGTTGGGCAGGTTGAACAGCGGGTTTTCTGTGGCCGGTTCCTGGGCAAACACATCAAACGCAGCGCCCGCCACATGGCCGGATTTCGGCAACTCCGCCAGCGCAGTCTCATCCACCAGACCACCGCGGGCGCAGTTGATGATACGCACACCCTTCTTGGTTTTGGCGAGGTTTTCTGCCGACAGGATGTTTGCCGTCTTCTCGGTAAACGGCACGTGCATGGTGATGAAATCGGCCCGGGCCAGAAGCTCATCCAGCTCCACCTTGGTACAGCCAATCTCCAGCGCCCGCTCCTCGGACAGGAACGGATCATACGCAATCACCTTCATCTTCAACCCCAGCGCACGGGAGATAACGATGGAGCCGATATTACCCGCACCAATCACGCCGAGGGTTTTTGCTGTCAGCTCAACCCCCATGAACCGCGATTTCTCCCACTTGCCGTCATGGGTGGAGGTGCTGGCCTCGGGGATCTGGCGCGCCACGGCGAACATCATCGCAATCGCATGTTCAGCCGTGGTGATGGAATTCCCGAAGGGTGTGTTCATCACAATGATGCCCTTCTTGGACGCGGCCGGGATATCAATGTTGTCGACGCCGATACCTGCACGGGCCACAACCTTCAGGTTGGTGGCGGCGGCGATGATCTTTTCGGTGACCTTGGTGGCGGACCGGATGGCGAGGCCGTCATATTGGCCAATCACCGACAGCAGTTTGTCTTTGTCCTTGCCGATGCTGGGATCAAAGGTGACGTCAATGCCACGGTCACGGAATATCTGGACAGCGGTCTCGGAGAGTTTGTCGGATACGAGAACTTTGGGGGCCATGGTGGCGCTCCTGATTTTGACGGCATCGCGGGTCGCGGGCCGGGGAATTTGAGTTTTTTTACCAAGATGAAATAGGCTCAGGCAGCGACCGGCTGTGCTTCGATTTCCAGGTGGAACGCCCAGTCGAGCCACGGCAACATGGCGTCGATGTCCGAGGTCTCCACCGTCGCGCCGCACCAGATACGCAAGCCCGCAGGGGCGTCGCGGTAGGCGCCGATGTCGAGCGCTATGCCTTCCGTCTCCAGCCGCTTGGCGACAGCTTTGGCGAAGGCCGCCCCGTCGATGATCCGCGCATCGGTGAACTTCAGGCAGACGGAGGTGTTGGAGCGTGTGGCGGGATCTTGTGCGAGGTTGGCGATCCAGTCCCGCGCGTCACAGAAGCTGTAAACCGCCTGCGCATTTGCATCAGCGCGGGTGTGCAGGGCAGGCAGGCCGCCAAGGCTTTCCGCCCAATCCAGCGCAAAGAGGTAATCTTCGACACATAACATCGACGGCGTGTTGATCGTGGCTCCGGTGAAGATGCCCTCGATCAGTTTGCCGCCTTTGGTCAGGCGAAAGATCTTCGGCATCGGCCACGCAGGGGTATACGATTCAAGCCGGGCAACGGCGCGTGGCGACAGGATCAGCATCCCGTGGGCCGCTTCGCCGCCGATCACTTTCTGCCAGGAGAAGGTCACCACATCCAGCTTGCCCCACGGTAATTCCTGGGCAAAGGCGGCGCTGGTGGCGTCGCAGATCGTCAGGCCTTTGCGGTCATCGGGGATCAGATCACCCGAAGGCACACGCACGCCGGAGGTTGTGCCGTTCCAGGTGAACACCACGTCGCTATCCCAATCAACCGCCGCCAGATCAGGCAACAGGCCGTAATCTGCGGTTGTAACGGTTGCGTCCAGCTTTAGCTGTTTCACGCAGTCCGTGACCCAACCGGCGCCGAAGCTTTCCCACGCCAACATCGTGCAGGGCCGCGCCCCCAGCAGCGACCACATGGCCATCTCCATTGCGCCGGTGTCGGACGCGGGTACAATTCCGATGCGATAACCCTCAGGCACACCAAGGATCGCGGCGGTCTTGTCGATGGCGGCTTTCAGCTTCGCCTTCCCCACAGCAGCACGATGTGAGCGACCCAAAGGGGCGTTGGCCAAAGCGGCAGGGGTCCATGTGGGGGGTTTGGCGCAGGGGCCAGACGAAAAACGCGGGTTCGACGGTTTCGTCGACGGGCGTAGAGTATCCGGCCGCGTGGCCGGG
>JAESTV010000281.1 GCA_016763475.1 Roseicyclus sp. | reverse complement strand
GCGGGGCGGTTGCGCCGCCCGCTCCAACCGTAGGGTTGCCCCTAGGGCGGCCCGCACACACTAAGCCGGCACACACGACGCCCGCACACACTAAGGAGGCCATCATGGCAAAGGAAAAGTTCGCCCGTACCAAACCGCATGTGAACATCGGCACGATTGGGCATGTTGACCACGGCAAGACAACGCTGACGGCAGCGATTACGAAGCAGTTTGGCGATTTTCAGAGCTATGACGCGATTGACTCGGCGCCGGAAGAGCGGGCGCGCGGGATCACGATCTCGACGGCGCATGTGGAATATGAGACGGAAGCCCGTCACTATGCCCACGTCGATTGCCCCGGTCACGCCGACTATGTGAAGAACATGATCACCGGTGCCGCCCAGATGGACGGCGCGATTCTGGTGGTGAACGCGGCGGACGGCCCGATGCCTCAAACCCGTGAGCATATCCTGCTCGGTCGCCAGGTGGGTATTCCCTACATGGTTGTTTACATGAACAAAGTTGACCAGGTTGACGACGATGAGCTGCTGGAGCTGGTCGAGATGGAGATCCGCGAACTGCTGTCGAAGTACGAGTATCCCGGTGACGACATCCCCGTGATCCCCGGTTCGGCATTGGCGGCTCTGGAAGACCGTGACCCGGAGATTGGCACTGAATCCATCGCCAAGTTGATGGCGGCTGTGGACGAGTACATCCCGACGCCGGAACGGGCTGTGGACCAGCCGTTCCTGCTGCCGATCGAGGACGTGTTCTCGATTTCGGGCCGTGGCACGGTTGTGACTGGCCGGATCGAACGTGGCGTTGTGAACGTGGGTGACGAGTTGTCCATCGTTGGCATCAAAGACACCACCAAGACGACCTGTACCGGCGTTGAAATGTTCCGCAAGCTGCTGGATCGTGGTGAGGCGGGTGACAACGTTGGTGTTCTGCTGCGCGGGGTCGACCGTGACGGCGTAGAGCGCGGCCAGGTGTTGTGTCAGCCGAAATCGGTGAACCCGCACACCAAGTTCGAGGCCGAGGCGTATATCCTGACCAAAGACGAGGGTGGCCGTCACACGCCGTTCTTCGCCAACTACCGGCCGCAGTTTTACTTCCGCACCACGGACGTGACTGGCACGGTGGTGTTGCCTGAGGGCACCGAAATGGTGATGCCGGGTGACAACCTGAAGTTCAACGTTGAGCTGATCGCACCAATTGCGATGGAGCAAGGCCTCCGCTTCGCGATCCGCGAAGGTGGCCGCACTGTTGGCGCTGGCGTGGTTAGTAAGATCATCGAGTAAGCCGGGTTTTTCATAAGAAAACCTCGGCACGGGTGACAGGTGATCTTGCATAAAGCAAAATCTGCCGGGACCCCTTGCAAAGTTGAAGGCCGCGGGATAGCTCGCGGCCTTCACCGGTCAGAATAGACCGGACCAATGAAACCAGTTCGACGAGGGAATATGCCCTCCTCTCAACTTGAAGGAACATGACATGGCAGTTGCCAGCCAGACTATCCGGATCCGCCTGAAGGCGTTTGATTACCGGGTTCTCGATGCCTCCACTCAGGAGATCGTGAGCACCGCAAAGCGTACCGGCGCACAGGTTCGCGGGCCAATCCCGCTGCCTAACAAGATCGAAAAGTTCACGGTTCTCCGTGGCCCGCACGTTGACAAGAAGTCTCGTGACCAGTGGGAAATCCGTACCCACAAACGTCTTCTCGATATTGTCGATCCGACGCCGCAGACGGTGGATGCGCTGATGAAGCTCGACCTCGCCGCTGGCGTGGATGTCGAGATCAAGGTTTAAGGGGGGCTACCGAACATGTTGCGCTCTGGTGTAATTGCGAAAAAGGTTGGGATGACCCGCCTTTTCATGGAAGACGGCAAGCAGATTCCTGTGACCGTTCTTCAATTGGATAAACTGCAGGTGGTTGCCAAGAAAACCTCGGAAAGCGACGGCTACTCTGCCGTTCAGCTCGGGGCAGGCACAGCCAAGGTCAAGCGGACGACGGCTCCGATGCGGGGGCATTTTGCCAAAGCATCCGTGGAGCCGAAGCGGAAGCTGGTCGAATTCCGCGTCGATGCGGAAAACCTGCTTGATGTTGGCGAGGAAATCATCGCTGACCATTATTTTGAGGGCCAGTTCGTGGACGTCACGGGCACCTCGATCGGTAAGGGCTTCCAGGGCGCTATGAAGCGCTGGAACTTCAAAGGTCTGCGCGCCACCCACGGTGTGTCGATCTCACACCGTTCCCATGGCTCCACCGGTCAGTGTCAGGATCCCGGCCGCGTCTTCAAAGGTAAGAAGATGGCGGGCCATATGGGTGCAGCCAAGGTGACGACGCAGAACCTTCAGGTTGTGCGCACCGATACCGACCGTGGCCTGATCATGGTCAAAGGCGCTGTGCCCGGCTCCAAAGGTGGCTGGGTGACGGTTAAGGATGCGGTGAAGAATCCGTTCCCCGAGAACGCCATTCTGCCCGCAGCCCTGGCATCTGCCGCAAACGCTGCTGCGAAAGCCGCCGAAGAGGCAGCCGCCGCAGCCGTCGCTGAAGCAGAAGCCGCGGCGACAGAAGCAGCCGCAGCCGAGCAGGCAGCCATGGAAGCCTCTGAGGCCGAGGCACCTGCTGCCGATGGTGCAGAACAGAAAGACGGTGAATAAGATGAAAGTCGACGTTATCAAACTTGACGGCAAGAAAGCCGGCTCGGTCGACCTGGGTGACGAGATCTTTGGTCTCGAACCCCGCGCCGACATCCTGCATCGTGTCGTTCGCTGGCAGCGCAACAATGCGCAGGCTGGCACCCACAAGGTGAAGACACGCTCGGAAGTGAGCTATTCGACCAAGAAGATCTATCGCCAGAAAGGCACCGGCGGCGCACGCCACGGCGCCCGGTCTGCACCGATCTTCCGTGGGGGTGGTGTCTATAAAGGCCCAACGCCACGTAGCCACGGCCATGAGCTGACGAAGAAGTTCCGTAAGTTGGGTCTTCGTCATGCGCTGAGTGCCAAGGCCGCTGAAGGCCGCCTGGTGATCATCGAGTCCATTACGATGGACGATGCCAAGACCTCCACTCTGGCCAAACAGGTCAAAGAGATGGGTTGGAAGCGTGCGCTGATCATCGACGGGGCTGACGTGGACGCAAACTTCGCGCTTGCGGCGCGCAACATCGAAGGTCTCGATGTGCTGCCGTCGATGGGCGCCAATGTCTATGACATCCTCAAGCGTGACACACTTGTGCTCACGAAAGCGGGCGTCGAAGCACTGGAGGCTCGATTGAAATGAACGCTGAAGCAAAACATTACGACGTGATCCGCAAGCCGCTGGTGACCGAGAAAACCACATTGGCATCTGAGCATGGTGCCGTGGTTTTCGAAGTGGATATCGCTTCGAACAAGCCACAGATCAAAGAGGCCGTTGAGGCCGTCTTTGGGGTGAAGGTGAAGGCGGTGAACACAACCATCACCAAAGGTAAGGTCAAACGTTTCCGTGGGGGCCTGGGCCGTCGCAAAGACGTGAAGAAGGCCTATGTGACGCTTGAAGAAGGCAACACAATCGACGTGAGCACCGGTCTGTAGGCCTTCAGGCTTCGGTGTGAAATTTGAACCCCGGTCTCACAAGAGGCCGGGGTTTTTCTTTGGGTGGATGGAGAGGGGCTTGGGGTTTTGGATAGTTCCACTAGGGTCCTAACTCGTCCCATATGGGACTTTAAGGATGCTGTTACATGAAGACGGGTGTCCTGCCGCTTGCGGAAGGTGCAAAATTGGTGTCACTTCGAGCAGCGAAATGCGGTGTTCCTAGAGGAAAGGCACGCCGTGACTAACAGTTGGTGCCCATCACTTGAGGCCTCCCAGTCCGAAGTGTCTGATTACTTCTGCACCTCGGTTCCTTCCGCCACGCTGCGAGTCACTTGGGGTGCTCGGTAGCACTTCAATCTCCAGCCCGAATAACTGCGACGGTGGACGGAACTTGAGGTGCCCTCCATATTGCGTTTTCTCGAATCCGAAGCCCGTCAAAAGCGCTCCAAGTTGCTTCGGCATTTGATTTCCGTCTTTGCAAGCGGCTTTGATCTGCGCCGTAAGGGCTGCCGATCGGCCACTCGAAGCAGTGTGTTCCAGAAAACGTCGTGCAAACTGTTCAGTCCTGGAATGCTTGGGTTCATTAGGTCCTTTGATAGAGCGTTGGATAAACGACCGAAGTCGATCAGAGAACTCTCCTTCGTAGAGTTCGGGGCCAATCTTGTCCTTGAGTTCCTTAGGAAAGAGATTCGTCCCAATAGTCGGTTGTTCGGAGTTCGCGTTCCGAGCCATCTTGAGTTGCGTTTGCAACGCAGCAATGCGTTCGTCTTTCGCCTCAAGCTCGGAGTCAAAGGCCTCGACATAGTCACTAATTGCCGTCGAACCACCCGCAACGACTTTTGCCCTAAGGGCACGTGATTGCGCCTCTTGAAGGGTTTGCCAATCCCAAGCTTTTTTTGTTTCAAGACTTGAGACGTATTCAGTGGTCCGGGAGATCAGGATACGAGCAAGCTGTTTACCTAGCGTGTCATCAGGTCGGCGAAATAAACGAAATAGCTCCTCACCGGCGGGCGAAAACACTCCTATGGCCCCACCGTAAGGATTGCGGCGCTTCGTGGCAGCCATCAAATCAAAGGAAAAGGCGCGGTCCTTTTCCGCTACCACATGGGCTATTCCAGCAAGTTCTCGTGCAACAAGGGACGCATCCGTAGGCAGCAAGTTCTGATTTTCGCGAGAGATGTACACTACTGGTAGTGACGCTACGGCGTCACCATTAATGCAAGCTGCTACCAGCGAGACATCATCCGCAAGTTCATTAGGTTCGAGTTTTAGTTCGAGAAAGCCGTCTGGGATAACCCAACCATCGTCAATGGCTTGCCGAATAATGTGCGGCTTTTTTGGCGTTTTGACCTTTGCATCATAAGAAGTTGCAACGCATTGCCCCCTTACCCGAAGAAAAGCAGCATCAGTGAACCGAGTATACACACACTCGGTTCGCCAGATGCGCCCTGCGTTGTCGGGGATTTCAAGACGTGAACCAAAGCAGGTTGTCTGGGCGTCTTCATAGGATCGGAGTGCTAGCTTTTCTCCCGATGGGTGTTCGTAAACTACCTCGTCCTCATATACATCGACAAGTTCACCGGAAGCCAAAACATTGCTATTCTTTATTCCTCGGACCCATGCCACAATTCCTGCGACAAACTTCGCTTTGGTGATGTCTGTTGCAGCGGGCAATTCGGTGGCAATAATACTCATACCTTACAGGTAGATGCTGAGCGATCCTTGGTCAAACCTCTTGATGCCTTGACCCCCAACCCTACACCCCCTAACAGACCCCATCGGCCAAGCCCCGGATTCGTCCGGGGCTTCGCTTTTGTTCGTAAGGACACACTAGCCGGGCACCTACGGGGGCCTACAACATCAGGGTCGGTCTCGTATCGGTCCACCAAGCAAACGGAAGACAGAAAGCATGGCACTTAAGTCGTATAAACCGACTACGCCTGGCCAGCGAGGGCTGGTACTGATCGACCGTTCGGAGCTTTGGAAAGGACGCCCCGTCAAAACCCTTACTCAGGGTTTGACGAAGAAGGGCGGCCGGAACAACACCGGACGGATCACAGCGCGTAGAATTGGTGGTGGGGCAAAGCGCCTTTACCGCATCGTAGATTTCAAGCGGAAGAAGTTCGACATCTCGGCCACGGTCGAGCGGATCGAATATGACCCGAACCGGACAGCATTCATCGCCCTCGTGCGCTATGAAGACGGTGAGCAAAACTATGTTCTGGCGCCGCAGCGTCTGGGCGTTGGTGACAAGATCATCGCGTCTGCCAAAGCGGACATCAAGCCGGGCAACGCAATGCCGTTCAGCGGTTTGCCGATCGGGACGATCATCCACAACATCGAGTTGAAGCCCGGTAAGGGTGGCCAGATCGCACGTGCCGCTGGCACCTACGCCCAGTTTGTGGGTCGTGATGGTGGCTACGCCCAGATCCGCCTCAGCTCGGGTGAGCTTCGTTTGGTGCGCCAGGAGTGTATGGCAACGGTTGGCGCGGTCTCGAACCCCGACAACTCGAACCAGAACCTTGGTAAAGCGGGCCGTGTCCGCCACATGGGCAAACGTCCGTCGGTTCGTGGTGTTGCCATGAACCCGATCGACCACCCCCATGGTGGTGGTGAGGGCCGCACCTCGGGTGGCCGTACGCCGGTTACCCCGTGGGGTAAGGACACCAAGGGCCGTCGCACCCGCGACAAGAACAAGGCAAGCCAAAGGCTGATTATCCGCAGCCGGCACGCCAAGAAGAAAGGCCGCTAAGTTATGAGCCGCTCCGTATGGAAAGGTCCTTTTGTCGACAGCTATGTCCTCAAGAAGGCCGAAGTCTCCAAGGAATCCGGACGCCACGAGGTTATCAAGATCTGGTCGCGCCGCTCCACCATCCTGCCCCAGTTTGTGGGCCTCACTTTTGGGGTCTACAATGGTCACAAGCACATCCCGGTGAACATCACCGAGGATATGATTGGCCAGAAATTCGGGGAATATTCGCCGACGCGGACGTACTACGGTCACTCCGCCGACAAAAAAGCCAAGAGGAAGTAAGCCATGGGCAAGGATAAAAATCCCCGCCGCGTGGCGGACAATGAGGCGATGGCCAAACTGCGGATGCTGAAGACCAGCCCGCAGAAGCTGAACCTCGTCGCTGGCCTGATCCGCGGCAAGAAAGTTGAACGGGCGCTGACCGAACTGACCTTCTCCAAGAAACGGATCGCGATCGACGTGAAGAAATGCCTTCAGTCCGCTATCGCCAATGCTGAGAACAACCATGGTCTGGACGTTGACGAGTTGGTCATCGTCGAGGCTTATGTGGGCAAGAACCTGACCATGAAGCGCGGTCGCCCGCGTGCCCGTGGCCGGTTTGGTAAAATTCTCAAGCCGTTCTCGGAATTGACCATCAAGCTCCGCCAGGTTGAGGAGACCTCATAATGGGACATAAAGTTAACCCCATCGGCATGCGTCTTCAGGTCAACCGGACCTGGGACAGCCGCTGGTACGCAGACACCAAAGACTATGGTAATCTGCTGATGGAAGACATCAAGATCCGCGAATTCATCAAAGAAGGCTGGTGGAAGCTGCTCGCAAAACGCGAAAAGCGGAACCCCGGCGATTCCGGAATTTCGAAGATCATCATCGAGCGTCCGCACAAGAAGTGCCGGGTGACGATCCACTCGGCACGTCCGGGTGTCATCATCGGTAAAAAAGGCACGGACATTGAGGGCCTGCGCAAGGAATTGGCGAAGATCACCGATTCCGAACTGCACCTCAACATCGTTGAGATACGCAAGCCTGAGTTGGACGCACAACTGGTTGCCGAGAGCATTGCTCAGCAGCTGGAACGCCGGGTGTCTTTCCGTCGTGCGATGAAACGTGCGGTGCAAAACGCCATGCGTATGGGTTCGCTCGGTATCCGGGTGAACGTCGCGGGCCGCCTTGGTGGCGCCGAGATCGCCCGGACCGAATGGTATCGTGAGGGCCGCGTGCCCCTGCACACCCTGCGGGCTGACATCGACTATGCACATGTCGCGGCGAAGACCGCCTACGGCATCATCGGCATCAAAGTCTGGATCTTCAAAGGCGAAATCATGGAGCACGATCCGTCGGCTCATGATCGTCGTCAAACGGAGCTTCAGGAAAGCGGCGGGGCTTCGCGCCCACGCCGTGATCGTTGAGGGGGCCTGACACATGTTGCAACCAAAACGGACGAAGTTCCGCAAGATGCAAAAAGGCCGGATCAGGGGTGAAGCGAAGGGCGGGTCTGACCTGACTTTCGGCACCTACGGTCTGAAAGCCTTGCAGCCCGAGCGTGTTACTGCACGCCAGATCGAAGCCGCCCGTCGGGCCATGACGCGTCACATGAAGCGTCAGGGTCGCGTCTGGATCCGGATTTTCCCGGACACACCAGTGACCTCCAAACCCGTCGAAGTGCGTATGGGTAAGGGTAAAGGGTCGGTTGATTTCTGGGCCTGCAAAGTGAAGCCGGGCCGGATCATGTTTGAGATCGACGGCGTGAACGAAGACATCGCCCGTGAGGCCCTGCGCCTTGCTGCGATGAAGCTTCCGGTCAAGACCCGCACCGTGGTGCGCGAAGACTGGTAAGTAGCGGCTATGCCGCCGAGTGGGGCATAGGCCGTTTCGCAAGAAACTGTCCGGGTCCCATCCGGTTCAAGTATCGGAGCCCTCGCTGAGACATCAGCGGGGGCTTTTTATTTGGCCACTGTATTGCGAATTCTGCAAACGGTAGCCATATTTATGCCCAAGCGCGCAAGATCAGGAATTCAGTGAAATGGCTAAGGCCGTCAACAAAACGCAGGCCAAGGGCGGCCGGGATGCCCGCAACGCGGCCACCGGGCGGGCCATTTTTGTTGGAACCGTAAGCGACGTTTCCAAGAAGAACCCCAAGACGTCTTCCACAGTCAAAGAGATTTCGTCCCGGCGCAGGTCAGCATTGCAGAGGTTAGCAAATAGGTAAGCGCCACTATCGACTGACACTCACGGATGTCCTGATTGCGCATAAAGAGGCGCTGACCTATGGCGGCAGGGCCGGGATCGCCAACTTGCATCTCATAGAATCTGCAATTGGCCGTCCCTATTCCGGCTATCATCGGTCACTCGACGGAAAAGCCGCTGCGTTGCTCCACAGTTTGGTAGGGAACCATGGGTTCGCAGACGGAAACAAACGAACGGCTTGGCTCTCTGTCGAAGTCCTTATCAATCGCAGCGGGTACTACCTTGATATTCCTGACGACGAACCGATTGATGACCTTGTGGTCGAGGTTGCTGTCGGACGCATGCCGATGGACGAATTACAGGCATGGTTCAAAGAAAAGATCGTAGTGTTGCCTATCTAATCTGGCATTTGTCGCCCTGTCGCCCAAGCCTCGCCAACGCGCTGAACCTAGGTTATGTCCCGCGACATGGCCCATATCAAATCCCTCTTCGTGACCCGCCTTTACCACGCCAAGCTGGCAGAGCTTGGCCCCTCCATTGATCATGATGAGCTGGAGGCCTCCTGTTTCTCCATCGCCGAGGATGACGAGGCGGGGCAGGATTGGTGTGAGGAGAACGGTTTTCCCGGCTACACCTCTTACGCGTCCCTGAGCGACCTGCCGTGGCGGTTTCCGGTGTTCGCGGAGATTGTGAAAGCCCTCGACGCCCATGTGGCGGCATTTGTGGAGGATCTGGAATTTGATCTCGACGGGCGTGCGCTGAAGCTTGAGGACATCTGGATCAACATCCTGCCTGAAGGCGGCACCCACTCCGGCCATATCCACCCCCATTCGGTGATTTCCGGCACAACCTATGTGACAATCCCCAAGGGTGCGCGGTCGATCAAGTTTGAGGACCCGCGCCACGCGATGATGATGGCCGCCCCGACCCGCCGGAAGGCTGCGCGGGAGGAGTTGCGGGGCTTTGTCTATCCGGAACCGGTGACCGGAGATATCCTTCTCTGGGAAAGCTGGCTGCGCCATGAGGTGCCGATGAATATGGATGAGGACGACCGCATAAGCGTGAGCTTCAATTACGCCTGGACCTGAGGTCAGAAGTGCCACGGCTGTCTTGATTGGCAGCCCGCCAGCGTGTTGAGTGGCGTTTAAGGAAAAACAATCGAGCAGCGCGGGACCACAGGCAAACGGTCTCGCCCATTACGGAGACGATACATGGCAGGCGGAAATCCTATTGGATACCTCACGGAAGCATCCAAGGTAGAGAGCTTTGAGCATTTCAAGGCACATATGGAGACATCCATGTTGTTCCGCAACAAGGACAGGAACCGCGAATATGCGATCAAACGCGCGGTTTCAAATGGGCTGGAGGATGGCCTCTATATGGAGCTTGGCGTTGCAGGCGGGAATGGGTGCCGCCTGTTTGGTGAGGTGCTGAAACCTCATGGGCTTGAGTTGACCGGCTTTGACAGCTTTGAGGGGTTGGAGGAGGATTGGACCGGCATGCAATCGGGACGGGAGGCGGGGTCCTTCACCCAAGCGGGTGACCTGCCGAAGGTTCCAGAGAATGTGACGTTGACCAAAGGCTGGGTGCAGGACACGCTGCCCGGTTACTTGAAGGCAAACAGCAAGCGGCCGGTTTCGTTTGTTCACATGGATATGGATACCTACACCCCCACGGCCTACGCGTTGGGTGCCATCAAGAAGCACCTGCGCAAAGGCACGGTGATCCTGTTTGACGAACTCTACGGCTACCCCGGCTGGCGCCACCACGAATACAAGGCGCTGATGGAGACGTTGTCGGAGGGTGACTACCGCTACCTTTGCTTTTCAACCGAGTCCGTTGCGATAGAGATCCTGCGCAAGCCGAAGTGAGTGGGGGCGGGTGCCGTGCTGCCGTGGGCCTCGTGGCCGCGCCGCGAGATGCCGATGTTCATGGATGAGGACAACTGGGTGGGAAAAGGGCGATACGGGCCGAGGCTTCGCTGAGGCTCAAAAGGCGGTTGATCCGGCGAGCGAGCCAGACGCGATAACCCAGACATGACGACACCCCACTGGCGCGAGATTATTGACAAGACGCCGGTCCAGCGCGGGCGGCCCAAGGTGCTGGAACCGAAAGTGTCTACCACGATCCGGCTGGACGCGGATGTGGTGGAGGCGTTCAGCTTTACCGGAGGGATACAGGGCCTGACCGCATCCTTCACAAAGGTGAGAATAAGGAACGTTTCACCAAGGGACTTGTCGGCTTTTGTTGGGCAGATGATATTAGGGCCGCTGAAATGTTTGGTTCAGGTTTGAACGCCACCCGTTCTGGGGGATTGCTACTCAAGTGCGCTGTGCCACGCACGGCAATAATTGTCGGCCAAAGCTCCCATAGTCGCGATCTCGGCGAAAGTGAGTTCACAGTGGACCCAGGCAAACTGACGGCAGATATTGTTGCCGAATACGACTGCTCGGATTGGCCAACGGACTAGGGGTTGCTTCAAGTCAGCATCCCCCCTATAGCACCCCTCTATTCACCGATTTCCATCAGAATCACGGTGACCCTGCATCAAACAGCAAGGGGCCGTCTGGTGATGTTACAAAGGAACAGCGCATGAGCGCCCAGGAAATGCGTGACAAGACGCCGGATCAGCTCCGTGATGAGCTGGTTCAGCTGAAGAAGGAGGCCTTTAACCTCCGCTTCCAGCAGGCCACCGGCCAATTCGAAAATACCGCTCGTATGCGTCAGGTTCGCCGGGATGCCGCGCGGGTCAAGACCATTCTGAACGAAAAAGCGGCAGCTGCCGCGTCTGACGCAACCATCGAAGCGGAGGCGTAAGCACATGCCCAAGCGAATCCTTACCGGCACCGTAACCAGCGATGCCAACGAACAGACCGTGACCGTATCCGTGGAGCGTCGCTTCAAGCACCCGGTCATGCAGAAGACGATCCGGAAGTCCAAGAAGTATCGGGCACACGATCCGAAGAATACGTACAAGACCGGGGACCAAGTTCGCATTCAGGAATGCGCCCCGATCTCGAAATCCAAACGCTGGGAGGTGATCGCTACCTAAGCGTTCACTTTTCGGTTTGAGCGAAACCCCCGGGCCAATGTGCAGTAACGCCGGTCCGGGACGTCGGGAGAAACCAAATGATCCAGATGCAGACCAATCTGGATGTTGCTGACAACAGCGGCGCTCGCCGTGTTCAGTGCATCAAGGTTCTGGGTGGTTCCAAGCGTAGATACGCCTCCGTAGGTGACATTATTGTCGTCTCGGTGAAGGAAGCCATTCCGCGTGGTCGTGTGAAGAAAGGGGACGTCCGCAAGGCCGTTGTCGTTCGCACTGCCAAGCAAGTTCGCCGTGAAGATGGCACGGCTATCAGCTTCGATAGCAATGCCGCAGTGATCCTCGGCAACAACAACGAACCGATGGGCACCCGTATCTTTGGGCCAGTGGTTCGTGAGTTGCGGGCGAAGAACTTCATGAAGATCATCTCGCTTGCACCGGAGGTGCTGTAAGATGGCTGCGAAGTTGAAAAAGGGCGACAAGGTCGTCGTGCTTGCCGGCAAAGACAAGGGTCAAAAGGGCGAGATCGCCTCGATTAACCCGTCTGTCGGCAAAGCCATTGTGGAAGGCGTGAACATCGCCATCCGCCACACCAAGCAAAGCCAATCGAACCAGGGTGGCCGCATCCCGCAAGCGATGCCGATCCAGCTGTCGAACCTGGCGCTTCTCGATGCAAACGGTAAAGCGACCCGTGTCGGCTTCAAAGTTGAAGACGGCAAGAAAGTTCGCGTCGCCAAGACCACGGGGGACGTGATCTGATGTTGGATACCGCCAAATATACCCCACGCATGAAGGCCATGTTCAACGAGACCATCAAGGCCGCGATGAAAGAAGAGTTCGGCTACAAGAACGACATGCAGATCCCGCGCCTTGAGAAAATTGTTCTCAACATCGGCTGCGGTGCGGAAGCGGTTCGTGATTCCAAGAAAGCCAAATCGGCCCAGGAAGATCTGACCGCCATCGCAGGCCAGCACGCCATTGTCACCAAAGCGAAAAAATCGATTGCGGGTTTTCGGGTCCGTGAAGATATGCCGCTTGGGACCAAGGTCACGCTGCGCGGCGACCGCATGTATGACTTCATTGATCGTCTGACCACCATTGCAATGCCCCGTATCCGGGACTTCCGTGGTGTGAAGCCGTCATTTGATGGCCGCGGCAACTTTGCCTTTGGTATCAAGGAACACATCGTTTTCCCCGAGATCAACTTCGACAAAGTCGACGAAGTCTGGGGCATCGACGTGATTATTGTCACAACGGCGGACAACGACGCCGAGGCGAAGTCGCTTCTGAAGCACTTCAACATGCCCTTCAACGCCTGACGCGAAAGGAACAGACACATGGCCAAAGTCTCCATGGTTCAACGCGAACTTAAGCGTCAGCGACTAGTGGCAAAATACGCCACCAAACGCGCTGCTCTTAAAGAGATCGTAAACGACCAATCGAAGCCGATGGAAGAGCGCTTCAAGGCAAGCCTTAATCTGGCGAAATTGCCCCGAGACAGCTCTGCCACCCGTCTTCACAACCGTTGTCAGCTGACCGGACGCCCTAGGTCGTATTACCGTAAGCTGAAAATGTCGCGGATTATGCTGCGTGATCTGGCCTCTGATGGTCTGATCCCCGGCATGGTCAAGTCGAGCTGGTAAGGGAGCGATAAAATGAACGATCCTCTCGGTGATATGCTGACCCGCATCCGGAACTCCCAGATGCGCGGAAAGTCCGTAGTCGAAACCCCGGCCTCCAAGCAGCGCGCTCGCGTTCTGGATGTGCTGACGGACGAAGGCTACATTCGCGGGTACGAGCCCACGACTGGTAAAGATGGCCACCCGGCCTTTGAGATCAGTCTGAAGTATTACGAAGGCATCCCTGTCATTCGTGAACTGAAGCGCGTGTCCAAACCAGGCCGTCGCGTCTATATGAGTGTGGGTGACATCCCGCAGGTCCGTCAGGGCCTTGGTGTGTCAATCGTCTCCACCTCGATTGGCGTGATGTCCGATGCAAGTGCCCGCAGCCAGAATGTTGGCGGCGAAGTGCTTTGCACAATCTTCTAGGGAGATCTGGCAATGTCTCGTATTGGTAAAAAACCGGTCGAGCTGCCCGGGGGCGTAGAAGCCTCCGTGTCGGGTCAGACCATTCAGGTAAAGGGGCCGAAAGGCTCCCGCTCCTTCACAGCAACCGACGACATCACTTTGACTGTCGCGGACAATGCAATCACGGTTGAGCCGCGCGGTAAGTCCAAGCGCGCACGTCAGCAGTGGGGCATGTCCCGCACCATGGTGCAGAACCTCGTCACCGGTGTCACCGACGGTTTCAAGAAAGAACTTGCGATCAGCGGCGTGGGTTACCGGGCGCAGATGCAGGGCAATTCCCTGAAGCTGTCCCTTGGGTATTCCCACGATGTCGACTTCATCGTTCCCGAGGGCGTCACAGTGACGTGCCCGAAGAACACCGAGGTGATCATTGAAGGAAACGACCAACAGCTTGTTGGTCAGGTTGCAGCGAACATTCGCGAGTGGCGTGCGCCCGAGCCCTATAAAGGCAAAGGCATCCGCTACAAGGGTGAGTATATCTTCCGGAAGGAAGGCAAGAAAAAGTAAGGGTGGCTTGAACATGGCTATGAGCAAAAGAGACTTGTTCCAGAAGCGCCGCCTGCGCAACCGGAACAAAATGCGGAAGATGGCTAACGGGCGTGCGCGTCTATCGGTTCATCGTTCGAACAAGAACATCTCTGTCCAACTGATCGACGATCTCAATGGCGTTACGCTGGCTTCGGCCTCGTCGCTGGAGCCGTCGCTGGGGATTGTCGGCAAGAACAACGTGGAGGCCGCCGCCAAGGTGGGCGAAACCATTGCTGATCGGGCGAAGAAGGCTGGGGTCGAAGAATGTTACTTCGATCGTGGTGGCTTCCTGTTCCACGGGCGTGTGAAGGCTTTGGCCGACGCAGCACGTGAGGGTGGCCTGAAGTTCTAAGATACCAGTAGGGCGCGCCGAAAGGTGCGCCCTCGATGATCGAGGGGCGCTTGCGTCCACTGCGGTCGGATTTTTTCGGCGCCTTGCTGCGTCTCTGAGATAAGGAATTGCCATATGGCAGAACGTAACGAACGCCGGGGACGCCGCAATGATCGCGACGAGACCCCTGAATTCGCCGACCGCCTGGTTGCGATCAACCGTGTGTCCAAGACCGTCAAAGGCGGTAAGCGCTTTGGGTTCGCAGCCCTTGTGGTTGTGGGTGACCAGCGTGGCCGTGTCGGTTTCGGCAAAGGCAAAGCCAAAGAGGTGCCTGAGGCAATCCGCAAGGCAACCGAGCAGGCCAAGCGCCAGCTGATCCGCGTGCCGCTGAAAGAAGGCCGCACGTTGCACCATGACATTCTGGGCCGTCACGGCGCCGGCAAGGTTGTGATGCGTACGGCACCTGAAGGGACCGGGATCATCGCCGGTGGTCCGATGCGTGCCGTGTTCGAGATGTTGGGCATCAAAGACGTGGTCTCGAAGTCGACCGGGTCCCAGAACCCCTACAACATGATCCGTGCCACACTTGATGGCCTGCGCAAAGAATCCAGCCCGCGCCAGATCGCGGCACGTCGCGGCAAGAAGGTCGCTGACATTCTGTCCAAACGTGATGAAGCACCTGCGGCTGAAGCTGCGACTGAGGAGGCCTGAGCATTATGGCAAAAACCATCGTCGTAAAGCAGGTGGGCTCGCCCATCCGTCGCCCGGCCATCCAGCGCAAGACGCTGATTGGCCTGGGCCTGAACAAGATGCACAAAACCCGTGAACTTGAGGATACCCCCTCGGTGCGCGGCATGGTCAACAAGATCAGCCATCTGGTGGAAATCATCGAAGAGCGCGGGTAAACCTGCGCCTCCGCATGTCGCCCACGAGGCGCCACATTCAAAAGCCCCGGCCACCAGGTCGGGGCTTTTTCTTTGCGTGAAGCCGCGTGGCCACGTATATTTCGCCTGTTCAGGTTCAGGGACGTGCTGCTGGCCCTTCAAGGGGCTTGTTGGCCACGTGGCCCCACCGGTGCTCTTGCTGAGGCGGCCAAACAGGCGTCAGTTGTAGGATGACGACACCATTTACGCCTGTATGGCGGGCCGATTGCCCCTGCGGAAATCAACTGATTTGGTCCAGCCCATCAGGTCCAGTTGCGCATTGCCTTCCAGGACAGTTTCACCCGCCGGGTTGATCACCAGATAGCTAAACCCACCGGGGATCTGGGTTGTGGTGCGCAGACCAGAATGTCGGGTCCCGTCGGGGCGCACCTCGATAAAGTCACACAGGCCCAACGTGCGGTTGCAACGGTGCGGCAGCCACAGGTGTGTCTGGCCCTCTGCATTAACCAGCCGGGTGAGGTTTCCATCGGCATCTGTGTACTGGATAAAGGTTGGGTCGCCAGTGGAATGGGGGCCTGCATAGGTCTCGAAGCTGAATTCGCCAGGGGCAGACTGACCCAACATGTGGTGGGTAAACACGGCACCCTCGCTGGTGCGCATTGTGATGGTAGACCCGGGCCTGATCAGAGCCATCGAAATTGTGATGTCCTGCGCGTTCACGGCCCCGGCAAGCAGAAGGGCCAGAAGAGTCAAAATACCCTTGAACATTGGGTTCTTCAAAACATGTTGCACGAGCCTTGGCACGCGCTTATACGCCCACAGTGGCCCAATCCGGGGCCTCAGACAATATTGCAAACGCCGTGGTCGGCCGCTCCCGTCGCTGGGGGCCGCATCCGGCAGAGGAGAAGCGACATGAAACTGCATGAATTGAGTGACAATCCTGGTGCCACCAAACGCCGCAAGCGCGTTGGTCGTGGTCCCGGTTCCGGCACCGGTAAGATGGGTGGCCGTGGTATCAAGGGTCAGAAGTCCCGTTCGGGTGTGGCGATCAACGCCTTTGAGGGCGGCCAGATGCCCTTGTACCAGCGTCTTCCCAAGCGTGGTTTCAACAAGCCCAACCGGAAAAAGTTCGCGGTTGTGAACCTGGGCCTGATCCAGAAGTTCGTGGACGCGGGCAAGATTGATGGCAAAGCCGAGATCACCGAAGACGCGCTGATCGCGTCGGGTCTGGTGCGCCGCAAGCTGGATGGCGTGCGGGTTCTGGCCAAAGGTGAGGTCTCGGGCAAGCTGACGATCACTGTCACGGGGGCCTCGAAAGCGGCGATTGAGGCCGTATCGAAGGCCGGTGGCGCCCTGACTGTTGCAGCCCCTGCTGCGGCGGAGTAACCCACCGCGGTTTTTTGACTCGTGAAACGGTTGTGGGCGGAGACCTCTCCGCCTACATATTTCCTTAAGATTTTCTCGCGCCGCAGGATCCCGTATCCGGGTTCCACGGCTTTAGCGTGTAAGTGAGGCACTATGACGTCAGCAGCGGAGCAAATGGCCTCCAACATGAGTTGGAGCGCGTTCGGCAAAGCGACCGAGTTACGTCAGCGCATCTGGTTCACGTTGGGTCTCCTGATAATTTACCGGATCGGCACCTATATTCCGGTGCCCGGCATTGATGCGATCGAGCTGCGCAACTTCTTTGAGGCGGCCCAGTCCGGTATCGGCGGCGTTCTGAACATGTTCACCGGCGGCGCCCTAAGCCGCATGGGGGTCTTTGCCCTCGGGATCATGCCCTACATCTCGGCCTCGATCATCGTGCAGCTCATGTCGGCCATGGTGCCGGCAATGGAGGCGTTGAAGAAAGACGGTGAGCAGGGGCGCAAGAAGCTCAACCAATACACCCGTTATGGCACTGTCGCGCTGGCTACTGCGCAGGCGTTTGGCCTTGCTGTCAGCATGGAAAGTGGCGGCCTCGCCTCTGATCCCGGTTGGTTCTTCCGGACCGCTTGCGTGATCACGCTGGTTGGCGGCACGATGTTCCTGATGTGGTTGGGTGAGCAGATCACCAACCGGGGTATCGGCAACGGTATCTCACTTATCATCTTCGTCGGCATCATTGCCGAGATCCCCGCCGCGTTGGCGCAGTTCTTTGAAACCGGCCGCCAAGGCGCGATTTCGACACCTGCGATCCTTGGCGTGATTGTGATGTTGATTGCGACGCTGTTCTTTGTGGTCTTCATGGAGCGATCTTTGCGCAAGATCCATATCCAGTATCCGCGCCGTCAGGTGGGGATGAAGGTTTATGACGGCAGCTCCAGCCACCTGCCGATCAAGGTGAACCCGGCGGGTGTGATCCCGGCGATCTTCGCCTCGTCCCTGCTGTTGTTGCCGACAACGCTAACAACCTTTGGCGGTGCAGAAGGCGCTGGTCCGGTTATGGGCTGGATCTTGGCCAACTTCGGCCCTGGTCAGCCCCTGTATCTGATCTTCTTTGCCGCTATGATCGTGTTCTTCACCTATTTCTACACGCTTAACGTATCGTTCAAAGTCGAAGACGTTGCGGACAATCTGAAGAACCAGAACGGTTTCATTCCGGGCATTCGCCCCGGTGCGCGGACGGCGGAATACCTTGATTTTGTGGTGCGACGCACCCTTGTTCTGGGTGCCGGTTACCTGACGCTGGTCATCTTGATGCCTGAAATTGTGCGCACCAACCTGTCGATCACCGCCTACTTCGGCGGCACCTCGATTCTGATCATCGTGTCGGTAGGTATGGACACCGTGCAACAAATCCAGTCTCATCTACTGGCCCACCAATACGAAGGTCTGCTTGAAAAATCGCAGCTTCGTGGTCGTAAGGGTGGCGCAAAGAAACCACGCAAAGGGCCTGCGCGTCGATGAACATCATTCTACTTGGACCGCCGGGTGCGGGAAAAGGCACCCAGGCTCGTATCCTCGTAGATGGCCGTGGCTTGGTGCAGCTATCCACAGGTGACATGTTACGTGACGCGAAAGACAGCGGCACCGAGATGGGAAACCGCGTTGCGGCGGTTATGGCCAGCGGCCAGCTTGTCACCGATGAGATTGTCATCGGCCTGATCCGCGAGAAGTTGGAGGGCGGCGGCACCGGCTTCATCTTTGATGGGTTTCCCCGGACCTTGCCTCAGGCTGATGCGCTGGGTCAGTTGATGGACGAGATGGGCCAGACCCTTGATTGCGTGATTGAGATGCAGGTTGATGATGAGGCGCTTGTTGCCCGCATCATTGCGCGGTCCACCTGTGGCGGGTGTGGCGAAGTCTACAACGACGAAACCAAACCGATTCCGGCCGATGGAAAATGTGTCAAATGTGGCGCCTCTGATTTCAAGCGCCGTGCGGATGACAATGCGGAAAGCCTCAAGACTCGTCTGCTGGCGTATTACAAACAGACCTCTCCGCTGATCGGGTATTACTATGCCAAAGGGCTGTTGAAATCGGTCAATGGTTTGGGTGAGATTGACGACATCTCCACCAATATCGCCGTTGCTCTGGATAGCTGATCGCCACATTGCTGGCAGGCTCTTGACCTTTCCGCTGATGGGGCCTACCTACCGCCATCTTGACGGGAATCGGGCATCCGCCTGACACCGTGAAATTACCTCGCAAGCCCGGCCAGTAATCGTCCGGGCTTACGTTGTGAAAAAAGGGCCTGGCGTTACGGGCTCGCAACGAAAAGGATATGCCAAGCATGGCTCGTATTGCAGGGGTTAACATCCCCGCCGCCAAGCGCGTCCCAATCGCGCTTACTTATGTTACCGGAATTGGCCACACCTCTGCTGCCGCAATTTGCGAAGCGGTGGGTATTGATGTGGCGCGTCGTGTGAATGAGCTGACGGACGCAGAGGTCCTGCTGATTCGTGAGCACATCGACGCCAACTATGCCGTCGAAGGTGACCTGCGTCGTGAAAAGCAGATGAACATTAAACGTCTGATGGACCTGGGCTGCTACCGCGGCCTGCGGCATCGTCGTAACCTGCCCGTTCGCGGTCAGCGTACACACACCAACGCACGCACCCGCAAAGGCCCCGCAAAGGCCATTGCCGGCAAGAAGAAATAAGGGAGGGCTGGGCTTATGGCACGTGATCGTCGTCCCGCAAAGAAGAAGGTCTCCAAGAACATCGCCGCTGGCGTTGCTCATGTGAACTCTTCATTCAACAACACAAAAATCCTGATCTCTGACGTGCAGGGCAATGCGATCGCATGGTCGTCCGCTGGCACGATGGGGTTCAAGGGTAGCCGTAAATCGACCCCGTTTGCCGCACAGATGGCGGCGGAAGATGCGGGCAAGAAGGCGCAGGACCATGGCGTGAAAACGCTTGAAGTCGAAGTTCAGGGCCCCGGTTCGGGTCGTGAAAGCGCATTGCGCGCCTTGGCTGCTCTGGGCTTGCAGATATCGTCCATTCGGGACGTGACACCGATGGCCCACAACGGCTGTCGCCCGCCCAAGCGCCGTCGCGTTTAAGGCAGATTTCTCTACTTCCCCGGGCTTTGGTTCGCCAAGGCCCGGTGACGTCATTTTGATCCTCGAGCGTGTCGGACACGGATCCCACCGACACAAGAATGGAGGGACGTATGATCCATAAAAATTGGCAAGAGCTGATCAAACCTACCCAGCTGGTTGTTCAGCCGGGTAATGATCCTGCGCGCAAGGCAACTGTTGTTGCTGAGCCGTTGGAGCGGGGCTTTGGCCTGACCCTTGGTAACGCGCTGCGGCGCGTTCTGATGTCCTCGCTGCAAGGCGCGGCCATCACGTCGGTCCAGATTGATGGCGTTCTGCATGAATTCTCCAGCATCGCTGGCGTTCGTGAAGATGTCACTGACATCGTGCTGAACCTTAAAGGTGTGGCGATCCGCATGGAAGTCGAAGGCCCGAAGCGGGTTTCGATCTCGGCTAAAGGGCCAAGGATTGTGACCGCTGGCGACATCAGCGAAAGCGCGGGCATCGAGGTTCTGAACAAGGACCACGTTTTGTGCCACCTTGATGATGGCGCGGAGCTGTATATCGAACTGACGGTGAACACCGGCAAAGGGTATGTGGCCGCTGACAAGAACCGCCCGGAAGACGCGCCTATCGGCCTGATGCCGATTGATGCGATCTATTCGCCGGTCAAGAAGGTGTCTTATGACGTGCAGCCCACCCGTGAGGGCCAGGTGCTGGACTATGACAAGCTGACGCTGAAGCTGGAAACTGACGGCTCGCTGACCCCTGACGATGCCGTGGCTTACGCTGCGCGGATCATTCAGGACCAGCTGTCGATCTTCGTGAACTTTGACGAGCCGGAAAGTGCGACCCGTCAGGACGATGAAGACGATCTGGAATTCAACCCGCTTCTGCTGAAGAAGGTTGATGAGCTGGAGCTTTCGGTTCGGTCGGCAAACTGCCTGAAGAACGACAACATCGTCTACATCGGGGATCTGATCCAGAAAACCGAAGCTGAGATGCTGCGCACGCCGAACTTCGGCCGCAAGTCGCTTAACGAGATCAAGGAAGTGCTGTCGGGGATGGGTCTCCACCTCGGCATGGATATCGTCGATTGGCCGCCTGACAACATCGAGGAACTGGCCAAGAAGTACGAAGACAACTTCTGATTGAACTACGCGGGCGGGGGGGCACCTCGCCCGCAGCTACAATGCCCAGATCTGCTGGGGAATATTCGGGTGAGAGCACCCCAAGGAGAGGGTTCCGCAAACGCATGGGGCTCCGGACAAAGTAAAAAAGCCCGTAGAGGGCACATATTTGGAGATAGACAATGCGTCACGCCCGCGGATACCGCCGCCTGAACCGGACCCACGAACATCGCAAAGCGATGTTTGCCAACATGTCCGGCTCACTCATCGAACACGAACAGATCAAGACAACGGTTCCCAAAGCCAAGGAACTGCGTCCGATCGTCGAGAAACTCATCACGCTTGCCAAGCGCGGTGACCTGCATGCGCGCCGTCAGGCCGCGTCGCAGTTGAAGCAGGACCAGTATGTCGCGAAACTGTTCGACATCCTTGGGCCTCGTTATGCCGAACGCCCCGGTGGTTATGTGCGGATCATGAAAGCCGGCTTCCGCTATGGTGACATGGCGCCGATGGCGATCATCGAATTTGTAGACCGTGACGTGGACGCAAAAGGCGCGGCAGACCGCGCCCGCGTTGAGGCCGAAGAAGCAGCGGCGGATTAATCCCCGCGCCATCGGCTGAAAGCACAAAAGCCCCCCGACATTGTCGGGGGGCTTTCGTTTGGGCAGTTCTTGCTTGAGTCGCGCCGAATTGGGCGCTTATTCGCCGGTCTTCCTGACGTAGACGTCGTTCACATTCGCCGTGTCACCCATCGACAAGCGCATGGCTTCTTCAGGTGCCAAGCGCGTTTGGCCCAGGTATTCCAGCAGGTCTGTGCGCGTTGATGAAGAAAGCTTCATGAGACGCGCAAATAGATCGGGATCGATCCGTTTGTCCATAAGTCTCACCTGATTGCTAACTGGCCTATGATCCAACTTGACCCTCCCTGAGGCAACCTATCTAAATGGACATGTCTATTTGGTAGGTACTATGACAAAAGCGCCGGTTCTCGACTTGTTGCTACACGAACTTTCGTTGGCGGCGCCGGCAGGGTTCGCAGTGGGGCTGCACATTCGCTACGTCTCGCCGCTGATCATGGTGAACACTTACCCTGATACCTGGCAGGAGGTTTATACGTCCAAACTCTATGGTCTGCGGGACCCGACACTCGCCTGGGGGCTAAGCCACACCGGGACCCGCCGTTGGAGCCAGATCGGCCTGCCAGATCCCTTCGGGATCCTGACAGAATCCGCCGAGTACGGCCTGCGGTACGGAATGATCGCGTCCATCGGGCCGATGTCATCACGCACCATTGCGGGCGCCAGCCGAGCAGACCGCGAATTTGGCGACGACGAAATGGAACTTGTCTATCGGATTGTGCACCGCATGCACGATCTGTCCGAACCACCGGCCCGCCTGTCCAAGGCGCAAGGTGACGCGCTAAAACGCATCGCGGAGGGGGACCGCCATGCCGCTGCTGCCGCAAAACTCGGCATATCCGAAAGCGCCTTCAAAGCGCGACTGACGTCTGCCCGTCAGAAACTGATGGCTCGAACCACGGCAGAAGCCGTGCAAAGGGCCAAGGAATACGGATTGATCTGAGGAATAGGGGACGCAGCCCCAGCATGAGGGCCTTCTTGGCGGTGTGTCGAAATAATCGATTCACCTCACAGGAGGCCTCTATGCAAATGACGACCCTTTCTTTCGAAAACTTCCACACTCACGGGCCGCTGTTCACCAACATGCTCAAGGCCCGGCACCGCACCTTCATTGAGGAGATGGGCTGGGAGATCCCCTCGGAAGGGGACATGGAATTTGACCAATATGACACTGCCCAGAGCCGGTGGGTGTGTGTCCATGATGGCACCCGAGTGCTGGCCGGAGTGCGGCTGACTCCGACAACAGCCTCCTGTGGGATTTACAGCTATATGGTGCGGGATGCGCAGCGGGGGCTGCTGGATGAGATCCCCTCAAACCTGTTGGATGATACGGCGCCGATTGCTGAACATATCTGGGACGCCAACCGCCTGTTTGTGGCGGAGGGGGTCGAGACCGACATCCGGCGCGAGGTGCAGCTTTCGCTGATGGGGCATATGGTGCGCTCTGCCCGCGAACTTGGCGCAACAACGCTTTTGGGCCTGTTGCCCATCGGCATACCACGTCTGGGTCGTCGTCTGGGGATCGACATGGAGGCTGGCGGGCCAAAGATGAAAATCGGGGGCGTCACCCATCGCTGCTACTTCGTTACCATGGCATCCAAGATGCATTGAGTGGTAGATCGGCTTCATGGCCGATTTGTTCGACACTGGCGCTGCTTCAGCAGATGTACCCCAAGGGCCGCGGCCCTTGGCGGACCGTTTGCGGCCTGTGTCTCTGGCTGAGGTTATCGGGCAGGCGCATTTGCTGGGGCCTGAGGGATCACTTCGAGTGATGCTGGACAGCGGCGCGTTATCATCGCTGATTTTATGGGGCCCGCCCGGTGTCGGCAAAACCACCATCGCCCGGCTTCTGGCGGATGAGACCGCGCTGAACTTTGTGCAGATCAGTGCAATTTTCACCGGTATGCCGGATTTGCGGAAGGTGTTTGACACCGCCAAGAACCGGCGCGCCAACGGGCAGGGGACGTTGCTGTTTGTGGATGAGATCCACCGCTTCAACAAAGCCCAGCAGGATGGGTTTCTGCCACATATGGAGGATGGCACCATCCTTCTGGTTGGGGCGACCACTGAAAACCCCTCGTTTGAGTTGAACGCGGCTGTGATGTCACGCTCTCAGGTCATGGTGCTGGAGCGGTTATCGGATGATGACCTTGAGGCATTGTTGGTCCGCGCTGAGGCAGAGTTGGGCGCCAAGCTGCCGCTGCTGCCCGAGGCCCGTGTGGCGATGCGGGAGATGGCGGATGGCGACGGGCGGGCGTTGTTGAATTTGGTCGAGCAGGTGGCCGCATGGAAGGTGGAACCCCTTGGCACCAAGGCGCTTGGCACCCGGCTGCAACGCCGTGCGGCGCAATATGACAAGTCCGGGGATGCCCACTTTAACCTGATTTCGGCGTTACATAAATCGGTCCGGGGTTCGGACCCTGACGCCGCACTCTATTGGCTGGCCCGGATGTTGGAGGGTGGTGAAGACCCGCGTTACCTGGCGCGGCGGATTACGCGGATGTCTGTGGAGGATATCGGCCTTGCTGACCCGCAGGCGCAGCGGGTGTGTCTGGATGCCTGGGAAACCTATGAGAGGCTTGGCTCCCCTGAGGGCGAGTTGGCGCTGGCGCAGGCGGTCACGTACCTTGCCCTCGCGCCAAAATCGAATGCGGCATATGTGGCCTACAAGGCCGCAAGAGCCTCGGCGAAATCAACCGGTTCCGCGCCGCCCCCCAAACATATCCTGAACGCACCGACCGCGATGATGAAGGATCAGGGTTATGGCAAAGGCTATGAATATGATCATGACGCCGAGGACGGATTTTCGGGTGCGAACTACTTTCCCGACACCATGTCACGGGCGCATTTCTACGAACCGAAAGAACGTGGGTTTGAGCGCGACCTGAAAAAGCGCCTTGATTGGTTTGAAGGCCTGCGCGCGAAGCGCAAACGTTGAAGGCGTGTGCCAAGGGCAAACGTTGACAATTCCGGCGCTTAGGCCCACTCCGCGCCCATGATTGCTGTGTTACAAGTTGCCCTTGGTGGCGCCATTGGGTCTGCGCTTCGATACCTGACCGGTCTCGGGATGATCCGGCTTGTGGGGCACAGCGCGTTTCCACTGCCGATCCTGACGGTGAATATCTTGGGATCGTTCCTGATCGGTGTGTTTGTGGTGGTGGCGGCGAACCGGGGCCTCACCTATTTGTCGCCACTGGTGATGACCGGTTTTTTAGGCGGGTTTACAACGTTCTCGGCATTTTCGATGGAGACGGTGAATTTGTATGAACGTGGCGATATCGGGCAGGCGGCGCTGTATGTTGTGCTGTCCGTGAGCCTTTCAATCCTTGGACTTATGGCGGGCCTGTGGCTTGCGCGGGGGCTATACGCATGAGTGGAGTTCAGACCCTTGAGGTTGGGCCGGATGACGGTGATCAACGGCTGGATCGGTGGTTTCGCCGAATTTTTCCGCATGTGCCCCAGGGCCGGATCGAAAAGCTGTGCCGCAAGGGCGAAATTCGCGTTGATGGCGGCCGGGTGAAATCCTCTACCCGTGTGGAAATCGGGCAAATGGTGCGAATCCCGCCGTTGCCCGATCCAAACGAAACCCAACCAGATGGGTCCAAATGGAACGATAGGCCGCCGCAAGTCGCGTCGAAATGGAACGAGGCCGATGTAGAGATGATCCGCGCGGCGGTCATTTACCGTGACGATCACATCATCGCTTTGAACAAACCGGCAGGGTTGCCGACCCAGGGCGGCAGCGGTCAGACCAAACATGTGGACGGTTTGGCGGAGGCGCTGAAATTCGGGTTGGAAGAAAAGCCGAGGCTGGTGCATCGGCTCGACAAGGACACCTCGGGTGTTTTGATTCTGGCGCGGACCCGGATGTGCGCCAAAGGGCTGACCGATGCGTTCCGGTCGCGCGCCACCCGGAAGATATATTGGGCCGCCATTGCGGGGACGCCGTTTCCAAAGATGGGCACGATCAAGCTGGGGCTGGTAAAGGCGCCGGGCCATGGCCGCGCCGGTGAGAACGAGAAGATGCGCGCCGTGCATCCTGATGACATGCGCACCACGGAAGGTGCGAAGCGGGCCGAGACGGATTATGCCGTGATGTCCAACCTTGCCGGGCGGGTCTGTTGGTGTGCGCTGGTGCCGATCACCGGGCGCACACACCAGTTGCGCGCCCATATGGCCGAGATCGGGCACCCGATCGTTGGGGATGGGAAATACGGTGGATCCGGGCAAGAAAACCTCGGCGACGGCTGGGGCGCGCAATTGGGTGGCGAGATCAGCCGTAAGCTGCACCTGCATGCGCGGAGTCTGAGCTTGAAACACCCGATTACCGGCGCGCAGCTGAACCTGATCGCTCCGCTACCTGATCACATGAAAAAGACCTGGAACACATTGGGATGGGATCCCCGCGACGTGCCCGCTGATCCATTTGAGGATGAGGTGTGAGTGTGCGCCCCGATTCAAGTTTGAAACTGGTGATTTTCGATGTGGACGGGACTTTGGTGGATAGCCAGGGGCATATCCTCGCCTCGATGGATGGGGCATTTCGCGCCCATGATCTGCGATCACCGGGACGGGACGCGATCTTGTCGATTGTGGGGTTGTCGTTGCCAGAGGCGTTTGTGCGGCTGGTGCCGGATCACGCGCATCTGCGTGATGACCTGACCCAGGCGTACAAAGATACATTCATGGACCTGCGGAGTTCAGGGGAGGCACATTCGCCGCTGTATCCCGGTGCGGCGGAGGTTCTGGCCGGTCTGGCTGTGCGCGATGATGTGCTACTTGGTGTGGCGACCGGGAAATCCCGCCGGGGCCTTGACCATCTGATCGAGGTGAACGGGTGGGAACGGCTGTTTCAGACCATTCAGGTGGCAGACAACCACCCCTCAAAGCCGCATCCGTCGATGGTGATGACCTGTTTGGCTGAGACCGGGGTTGAGGCTGTGGATGCGGTGATGATTGGCGACACAAGTTTCGACATGGAGATGGCGCGTTCTGCGGGGGTGCGCGGGTTTGGTGTTGGCTGGGGGTATCACCCCGATGACGCCCTGATCGGTGCGGGTGCGGTGCAGGTTTTGCCGGACTTCGCAGCCCTTCCGGGCGCGTTGGCGCAAATGTGGGTGCAGACATGACCGAGTGGAAGGCCAAACGCTTCTGGACAGATGTCGCCGTTGAGGCGGTGGACGGCGGGTACCGGGTGGTGCTGGACGGGCGGAGCGTCAACACGCCCGGCAAGCAGCCGCTGATCTTGCCGACCCGCGCAGTGGCTGACGCCGTAGCCGTGGAGTGGGACGCCCAGGAGGCTGAGATCAAACCCCTGACAATGCCCCACACGCGGTCGGCCAATTCGGCGCTTGAGCGAGTCGCACCGCAGCACGCGGGTGTGTCCGCGATGTTGGCATCTTACGGTGAAACCGATCTTTTGTGTTATCGCGCCGACGGACCTGAGGAGTTGACGTCACGTCAGTCGATGGGCTGGGACCCGCTGCTGGATTGGGCCGACGCGCGGTATGGCGCGCGGTTGGTGGTGGGGGCGGGGATCGTGCCGGTCGCCCAGGACGCGGAAGCCGTGGCGCGATTATCCCGCGCTGTGGCGGATATCGCGCCATTCCCAATGACGGCCCTGCATGATTTGGTGACGCTGAGCGGATCGCTGATATTGGGACTGGCGGTCTCGGAACAACGGTTAAATGCCCACGATGCTTGGCGTTTGAGCCGAATCGATGAGACGTGGCAGATTGAGCAATGGGGCGCCGACGAGGAAGCGGCAGAGGCCGCAGCGACAAAAGAAGCCCAATTCCAGCACGCCGAAGACTTTTGGAACCTGTGTCACGCAAAATGACCTGATCCGCGGCATGGCCCAGTAGCCATTGCGCATTTTGGGAACCTTTGTTCGTCGCAGAGGCGAAAACGCAGCATTTCCAACCGGATTTCCCTGCGCGTTACCCTTGACCTTTCCCATAAGAATTGTCCACTTTGTCGGCGGCGGGGGTTCAACAGGCCCTCGTGGCATATGCCAATGTCCGACGGGGCACGTAAGATGACCCCGACGGGCGGCTCCACAGGAAGTGGTAAACATGAAAAAATCCGTATTTCTCGGCACGCTCGCAATTGCTGGCGTTGCTGCAGGTTACGCAGCAGCTGACGGTCATTCGTCCGGCACGCTGGCACAAGTCCAGGATCGCGGCTCGCTGAACTGCGGCGTCACCACAGGTCTGGCTGGCTTTGCCGCGCCTGACGCAAACGGCGAATGGGAAGGCTTCGACGTTGCCATCTGTCGCGCGGTTGCTGCTGCTGTCTTGGGCGACGCAAGCGCCGTTGAGTTTGTTCCGACCACTGGCCAGACGCGGTTCACCGCCTTGGCTTCGGGTGAGATCGACATGCTGGCGCGTAACACCACCTGGACATTTTCGCGCGATGTCGACCTTGCGTTCGAATTTACCGGCGTGAACTACTATGACGGCCAGGGCTTCATGGTCCCCCGTGAGTTGGGCGTTTCGTCCGCACTGGAACTGGACGGCGCAACCGTCTGCATCCAGACCGGCACCACAACTGAGCTGAACCTTGCTGACTACTTCTCCTCGAACAACATGAGCTACGAGCCCGTGCCGATCGAGACCAACGCAGAAGGCCAGCAGCAGTACCTTGCCGGCGCATGTGACGTGTACACCACGGACGCTTCGGGCCTGGCCGCAACGCGCGCCACGTTTGAAGATCCCGATGCACACGTAGTTCTGCCCGAGATCGTGTCGAAAGAGCCGCTTGGCCCGCTGGTTCGCCACGGCGACAACGAGTGGGGCGATATCGTCCGCTGGACGCTGAATGCACTTATCACGGCTGAAGAGCTGGGTGTGACATCGGCAAACGTCGGCGAAATCGGTGGCACCACCGGGAACCCTGAAATCCGCCGCCTGCTTGGCACTGAAGGTGATCTGGGCGCAATGCTCGGCCTTGACGCCGACTGGGCCGCCAACGCATTTGCGGCTGGTGGTAACTACGGTGAGATCTTTGAGGGCAACATTGGCGAGTCCACTCCGATCGGGATTGCACGTGGCCTGAACGCTCAGTGGACCGATGGTGGCCTGCTCTACAGCCCACCGTTCCGGTAAAACCTGACTTTGGAAGGCGCGAACTTCGGTTCGCGCCTTTTCCATATTCACCATCAACACGCGCCAATCGACAAAATCACAACACCGGCAGGACCCGATAAAACTGGGCCGCCGAACAAAGCGCGAGTAACCTTCTGACAGGGGCACATTATGGCGACGCTTACCGATCCGCCGCGACAATCCTTCCAAATAGGCCAGCTAATCTACGACACGCGCTACCGGTCCACTACTATTCAGGTGGTTGCGTTTATCTTGATTATGGCGGGCATATTTTGGCTCGGGAATAACTTGATCACGAACCTGGCCGAACGCGGCAAGGACATTGATTTCGGCTTCCTGGGGAACAGGGCCGGCTACGACATCAACCAGATGTTGATCCAGTATTCCAACGATTCGACCCATGCGCGCGCCGCGTTGGTTGGTATCATGAACACTCTGCTGGTCGCCTTTCTGGGCTGTATCACAGCCACGATCATCGGTGTCACCGCGGGTATCTTACGCCTGTCGAAGAACTGGATCATCGCGCGCTTGATGTCGGTCTACGTGGAAGGCTTCCGCAACATCCCGCTGCTGCTGTGGATCCTGATCATCTTTGCGGTGGTGACAGAATCAGCCCCGCGGCCCAGCGACTTCCGGGGTGAGGACGCCGAGGCGTCGATGATCCTTTTTGATAGTGTCGCCGTCACCAACCGCGGTATCTACATTCCGTCGCCGGATTGGGGCCCAAATTCGGGCCTGCTGATTGCGATCTTTCTGATCTCGTTTGTGGGCATTTTTGTTTATCGTGCGATGGCGCGTAGAAAGCAGGAAGCCACGGGTGCGCAATCACCAGTCTTCCTTGTGGGTCTTGCACTGTTCTTCATCCCGACGCTGATCGCCTTTTTCATTCTGGGCCGTCCCGTAACGCTGAACTACCCAGAGTTGGGTGGCTTCAACTTCACCGGCGGAATCCAGCTGCGAAACTCGTTGATCGCCTTGTGGATCGCCCTGTCGCTTTATACCGGCGCGTTTATCGCTGAGATTGTGCGTGCGGGTATTTTGGCCGTGGACAAAGGCCAGACCGAGGCATCCTCGGCCCTGGGCATGCGTCCGAAACGGACAATGAACCTGGTTGTGCTGCCGCAGGCGCTTCGGGTGATTATCCCGCCGATAATCTCGCAATACCTGAACCTGACCAAGAACTCGTCTCTGGCGATCGCGGTGGGGTATATGGATGCGCGTGCGACCCTGGGGGGGATCACAATCAGCCAGACCGGTCGAGAGTTGGAGGGGATGCTTCTATTGGGCGTGTTCTACCTGATCGTGTCACTCATCATCTCAGGTGTGATGAATATCTATAACAATTCCGTCAAATTGCAGGAGCGTTGATATGACTGACAATCTTGCAAACACGGACAGCTACGTCCGCACAGAGATGTTGTCCGAGCAATCACCGCCGATCACTGCGGCGGGCCCGGTTAAATGGATACGGGAGAACTTGTTTTCCTCGATCCCGAACGCGATCATGACAATTGTCTCGGTCTATCTTGTCTATTACGTCCTGTCCCATACGCTGGGTTGGATGGTGGGCGGCATCTGGGACGCGGGATCGCTATCGGAATGCCGCGAGATCCGCGATGCGCGGATTGCGGATGGCGTTTGGGCTGAAGGCACCAACGTTGCGTGCTGGGCGGTTCTGAGCGACCGTTGGCACCAGTTGTTGTTCGGCTTTTATCCGTCCGAGTTCTATTGGCGACCTGCTGTTGCCCTCCTGGTCTTCGGCGGAGCCCTTTTGCCGGTGCTGTTTGAAGGTGTCTCACGTAAGATGTTGTTTCTGACGCTTGCGGCGCCATTCATCTGCTACTGGCTGATTTGGGGCGGGTCGATCTGGGGACCACTGGTTGTGATCTTTGGCTTTGGTATCGGGGTTGCTATCATCATGTTCGGGGCGCGTTCCCTGGGCACCCTTGTGTCGACGATTGCGGCGATCATTGTGCCGATCCTGTTCATGATGTATCTGGCCGGACCGATCACCGCTGGCCTGAACGCGGTTGCCCCTATCGGTATCCCGAGTGTGGATTCGGCTGAAATCGGCGGTTTCCTTCTGGCCGTCGTTATTGGTGCGGCGGGGATCATCCTGTCGATGCCTTTGGTGTTGCGCTGGCCCTTGGGCGACAATCGGATCTGTTCATCATCAACAAGTTCTCGGTGATCTTCATCGAGGTGATCCGGGGGGTTCCGCTGATTGTGTGGCTGTTCACCGCGTCGCTGCTGCTGAACTATTTCCTGCCGCCAAGCGCAAACTTCGACCTTATGCTTCGGGTTATCATCATGGTGACGTTGTTCTCCTCGGCCTATATCGCCGAGGTGGTCCGGGGTGGCCTCGCGGCGCTGCCTGTGGGGCAATATGAGGGTGCAAATTCTCTGGGGCTGGATTATTGGCAATCGATGCAGCTGATCATTCTGCCGCAGGCCCTCAAGATTTCAATCCCGGGTATCGTGTCGTCGTTCATCGGCCTTTTCAAAGACACCACGCTGGTGGTTTTTGTGGGCCTCAGCGATCCCATCGGCTTCTCCAACCTGATCCGTGCCACCACTGACTGGAACGGTATCTATTGGGAGTTGTTCATCTTCGTCGGGCTGTGCTTCTTCGTCGTGTGCTACGGCATGTCCCGCTATTCCCAATTTCTCGAGCGTAAGCTCGCTACCGGCCATCGCTGAGGAGAGAAACCATGTCTGACTCTGCAACACATACTACGCAAGAACGTGAGATTGACCGTTCGAAAATGGCCGTCTCTGACGAGGTGGCGATTGAGATCACCGGGATGAACAAGTGGTTCGGCACGTTCCACGTGCTGCGCGATATCAACCTGACGGTGAACCAGGGGGAGCGGATCGTGATTTGCGGCCCCTCGGGATCTGGCAAATCGACGCTGATCCGGTGCATCAACGCGCTGGAAGAGCATCAGCAAGGCCGCATTACGGTGGACGGCACGTTGTTGTCCAACGACCTCAAGAACATCGACAAGATCCGGTCCGAGGTTGGCATGTGCTTCCAGCACTTCAACCTGTTCCCACACCTGACGGTTCTGGAGAATTGTACGCTGGCCCCGATCTGGGTGCGTAAAACGCCCAAAAAGGAAGCCGAGGAAGTGGCAATGCATTTCCTTACGAAGGTGAAGATCCCGGAGCAGGCTGCCAAATACCCCGGTCAGCTATCGGGTGGTCAGCAGCAGCGTGTGGCAATTGCCCGTTCCCTGTGTATGCGCCCGCGTATCATGTTGTTCGACGAGCCAACCTCGGCGCTTGACCCCGAGATGATCAAAGAAGTGCTCGATACAATGATCGAGTTGGCTGAAGAAGGAATGACCATGCTGTGTGTGACCCATGAGATGGGCTTTGCCCGTCAGGTTGCCAACCGCGTGATCTTTATGGATGACGGTCAGATTGTAGAGCAAAATGAGCCGGAAGAGTTCTTCACCAATCCCAAGAGTGAACGTACGAAGTTGTTCCTGAGCCAGATTCTGGGGCACTAAGGCGCAAGCCGGAACGCGAGAACCGGCTTTCGGATACCCTTACGTGTGCGCTTGATCCGCACCGCCGCACTCCGGGCTAAAGCCCGGTCTACGGAAAACAAAACGGGGCCAAGGCCCGGTCTACGGAAAACAGAACGCCGCCCGTGTCCAGCAGGATGCGGGCGGTTTTTGTTCGTATTGTTACAGGAAGAGCGGGTGGTCTAGCGCGGGTCGGAAAGGTCACGTGGCGTAATGAAATGCAAGAGTTCCCCTTGCCCATGGGTGATTTCCTGTTCGAAGCGCAGGACAGTTGTGGCGCCGGTGGGGTAGGTGGCGAAACGCTCATCCGCGGGGGGCGTTCGGGTCAACTCCCATGCGAGGGCCGCGATGCCGGGATTGTGGGCGATAAGTGCAATTGTTTTGGCTGTAGTGGCCTGGAGGGCCTCCAGCATCACCTCAGGCTCAGCCAGATAGAGGATACGGCTGAGGGTGAGGGAAGGCTTTCCCGGCAATTGGTCTGCGATACCGGCCCAGGTTTGTTGAGTGCGGCGTGCATCAGAGCAGAGGACCGCGTCGGGGGTGAGGTCATGGGCCGCCAACCATGCGCCGATGCGCGGGGCCGAGCGCACGCCACGGGAATTGAGCGGGCGGTTATGGTCACCCGCGCTGCCGTCCCAGTCGGATTTGCAGTGCCGGATCAGGATCACCGTGCGCGTCATTTATGGAAACTCTGCATATGGAACGCTGATTGGGCGGGAATGCGGGCAAAGTCTTGGCTGACGGGGCAGGCGCGACGGGCCTTGCAGCCGTTCTCGATACAGTTGGCCCCTGCGGGGGTGTCCAGGAAAGCGTGGCATGCGGCGGTGTCGTAGCCGTCCTCTGACAGCGCATCGACGGGGCAGGCATCTTCACACGGGGAATGGCACAGGAGGCAGGGGCTGAGGGGCGGCGGCGGCAGGTCAAGCCTGTGTGGGATCGCAAGCGCCCCCCGAAAGGAGATCATCAGGCCCTGCTTGTCATGCACCAGAAGCGTGACGGGACTTTTGTGGATGCGGCCGGTGTTTTTGGCCCAGGTGATGAACGGGCTGTAGGGCGGGCCGCCGAAGGGAAAGATGGGCACGGCACCTGTTGCGTTTGCCAGGTCACTCACGACACGGGTGGACCAGCGATCCATCGGGTCGGGTGCGCCGTCGGTGTATTCAGGTGATGCGGTGAAGTGGGGCCAGAAACCGGGTTCGCGTGGGGCGAGCAGCAGGAGTGTGCCTTCGGGCGCGGTGTCGTGCACGTCGGGGTGGAAGGCGCCAACAACGCTGAGGTGCCTGACTTCGGCTGCGGCCTGGAGCGTTTCGTAATCCATCACACGCGAATCATGGAGCCAGCGCCATGTTCGGTAAAGAGTTCCAGCAGGACTGCATTGCGGACGCGGCCATCGACAATGGTGCAGGCCCGCACGCCGCCGCGCACTGCTCGCAATGCGGTTTCGGTCTTCGGGATCATGCCGCCCGAGATGGTGCCGTCGGCGATCATGGCATCAATATCGGCGGTGGTCAGCTCGGTCAGGATCTCCCCTGCGGCGTTCCTGACCCCAGAGACATTGGTCAGAAGCAGCAGTCGGTCAGCCTTGAGGGCCGCCGCAATTGCACCGGCGGCGGTGTCACCGTTGATGTTATAGGTCTCTCCGTTGCGGCCCTGGCCCAGAGGCGCGATCACCGGGATCATGTTATGCTCAAAGAGGTTGTTGATCACACTGGGATCGACATCGGACGGCTCCCCGACGAAGCCCAATTCGGGATCAGCGGGTTCACAAGTGATCATGTTGGCGTCTTTGCCCGAAAGGCCCACGGCCTTTCCGCCCTCAGCGTTGATCGCCTGTACGATGCGTTTGTTGACCCGGCCTGAAAGGACCATCTCGACAACCTCAACCGTGGCGGCATCGGTGATCCGTTTGCCGTCCTTGAATTCGGATTTGATCCCGAGTTTGGCCAGCATCTGGTTAATCATCGGGCCACCGCCGTGGACAACCACGGGATTCACCCCAACCTGCCGCAGCAGGACCATGTCCCGGGCGAAGCTGGCCATTTCGGCGTCATCCCCCATGGCGTTGCCGCCGAATTTCACCACAACAACGGCGTCGTTGAAGCGTTGCAGATAGGGAAGCGCCTCAGAAAGAGTGCGGGCGGTGGCAAGGTCGTCGCGGGTCATTTGTGTTTTCATGGGTTTGGGCCGGTGCGGAGTGTGTATCCAGCAATACGGGCTGGGTGTGTGGGTGTGAAGGGCCGGATTGGGGGCGCTGCCCCCCGGCTTCGCCGTCCCCCGGAGTTTTTGGCCAAGATGAAAGGGCGGGCGCGCTATGCTTACGGCGTCATTCCAAGGTGGCGATGGTGGCGCGCAGCGTTGGGATGCCGTCACCCTTCTCGGACGAGGTCAGGATGATCTCGGGGTAGGCGGCAGGGTGTTTGATGAGGGCTGCGCGGGTGCGGGCAAGTGAGGTTTCGCGGTCTTTGTCTTTGACCTTGTCTGATTTTGTCAGCACGGCCTGAAACGGGACAGCGGCGATATCGAGGAGTTTCATGATCTCTTCATCGACGGCCTTAACGCCGTGGCGCGCGTCAATCAGGACAAACGCCCGGCGCAGGGTCGCGCGACCGCGCAGGTAGGACTTCAGCAGCGCTTGCCATTGCTGGACCACGTGCAGCGGTGCTTCGGCGTAGCCGTAACCGGGCAGGTCCACGAGGTAGTGGCTGTCTGCGAGGGTGAAATAGTTGATCTCCTGGGTGCGGCCCGGCGTGTTGGAGGCCCGTGCGAGACCTTTGCGGTTGGTAAGCGCGTTGATCAGCGTGGATTTGCCAACGTTGGAGCGGCCTGCAAAGCAGACCTCGGTTCGGTCCGCGACCGGCAGGCCATCCATCGCCACAACACCTTTCACGAAGTCGGAGTTTGCGGCGAAAAGTTTGCGGCCACGTTCTTCTGTGGCGGGATCGGGTTTCTCCGCGAGAGGGAAGGGCAATGTGTTCATGTCGCGGCCTCCAAGGCGGTCAAACCGGCACCGCGGATCGCGTTGAGGTTACGGGTGATCTTGTCCACGGGCCAGCCCCACCATGTAGGTGTGTGTGTGGCCAATGGCTTGAGGAAGGCCGCCCCTGCAAAGGTGGATGCCATAGGGGAGGTGTGGTCGGGTCGGGAGCAATCATAGCAGGGTGACCGTGTCGCCCACTTTGATCGGGCCGCCTTGGCGCACCTTGGCGCAGACGCCGAAATCCTGATGGTTCCAGCCGTCACTTAGGGCTTGCAGCGTGTTGGCATCGCGCTGACCTGTGGCGGGGTTTGCCTCGGTGGCGCGGCAGCGGGTTATTCTATCTATGATCTTCAGCCGGGTGCTTCCGATCTGTAGCGTCTTACCCACGAGGTCGAATTCCGCCCAGGGGGGGAGGCCATCAAGCCATAAGTTGCCGCGAAACCGGCGTGGGTCGAGGTCTTGGCCGAGCTTTTGGCCAAGTGCCCTGAGGGACGCCAGATTGAGAACCGAGATCGATGCAAATGGCACATCGGACATGCCCTCTGGTGGCGATTTCACAAGGGCGGCCGGGCGGCGGCGGTCTGCCGGATAGATCGGTGCCAGCCAGTCGAAAAGGGCCTGATCATCGGCGCCTGGTGCCACGCTGATATCGGGGCGGTCCGGGTGGCTGAGGTGGATCAAGTCGCCATCGACATGGGCCGTGATGGCCATCAACGACGGGCCTTTGGCCCCGCGCAGGAAGTTGCGGCAGGAGCGCCAGCCGTCGTGCGCCTCGCCACCATCCTCAAGCACGGCCCAGGCACGGTCCAGCGGCAGCGGCAGGTCCGGGGCCAGATCAACCGCTCTCAGCCGCTCTGCCCCGATGCCTTTGATCGGGTATCGCCAGATTTGATCAAGCGACCAGGTCATTTGGCGTCCGTTTTCTTGCGTGAGAAGCTGCGCCGGATATTTCCAAAGACGTCCGGCTTAAAGCCTTGGCTGCGCATGATCAGGTATTGCTGGCTGAAGGTCAGCGTGTTGTTGGCGATCCAATAGACCAGCAGGCCAGACGCGAAACTGCCAAGCATGAACATGAAGACCCAAGGCAGCCACGCGAAGATGGCGGCCTGGGTTGCGTCTGTGGGAGCCGGATTCAGCTTTTGCTGTAGCCACATGGAGATGCCCAGGAGCAGCGGCAGAACGCCGATGAAGGCCAGCGCCATGATCGATCCCGGTTCGGGCGCTGGGTTGGGCAGCAGGCCGAAGAGGTTGATAATCGATGAGGAGTCCGGTGAGGCGAGGTCGTTGAGCCAACCGAAAAACGGCGCGTGGCGCAACTCCAGCGTGACAAAGATCACCTTGTAGAGCGAGAAGAAGATCGGGATTTGCAAGATGATTGGCAGACACCCTGATGCCGGGTTCACCTTGTTCTTCTTGTAAAGCTCCATCATGCCTTTCTGGACCTTTTCACGGTCGTCTCCGGCCGCTTCTTTCATCTTCTCCATCTCGGGCTGGAGTTCCTTCATCTTCGCCATGGAGACATAGGAGCGGTAGGCCAGTGGGAAGAGGATCGCCTTGACGATCAGGGTCAGGAAGATGATCGCGACGCCCATGTTGCCTATGGTCGCGTTGAGCCAATGAAGCAGCCAGAACAGTGGCTTGGTGAGGAAGAAGAACCAGCCCCAGTCGATGGAATCGATGAAACGCTCGACCTGCGGGCGGTTTGCGTCAGATTCCGCGCCGAAGAGGCTGGAGATCAGGCCGGGCTCTGCGTTTTCATAGTTGCGGATCGCTTCCGCTTCTTTGGCACCGGCAAAAAGTCTGGTGGAAACCTCAGCTGTCTGTCCGGCAGCGATAACCATTTGCGGCAGGCGCGCTTCGGTTTGGTAGATGTCTGCGCCGGGCACGTATTTCGTGACCGAGGTGAACGGCTGGCCTTCGCTGGGGATCAGCGTGGTCATCCAATATTTGTCGGTGAACCCGATCCAGCCAGAGGACATAACCTCGGCCGCTTCGGCGGGGACGCCTTCACGTGGAACCACATCCAGATCGGGCAGATCGTCAAAGTTGAACCGATCGACGATGCCGTCGATATTGCGGACAACACCTTCGTGCAGGATGAAGAAATTCTGCAGATCGCCGGGCAGGCCATGGCGGGCGACTATGCCGTAGGGGGCGAGGCTGACATCAACCGCGCCAGTGTTCTCAACCGATTGCGTGATCTCGAACATGTAACTGTCGTCAATGGCGATGGTGCGGCGGAAGATCAGGCCACCGCCGTTTTCCCAGACCAACGTGACAGGGGAGTCCGGGGTCAGGGTTCCACCGGACTCCAATTCCCACGGGGTGTCGGAGGTCGGGACGTCCTCATAGCCAAGCCCACCTGATGGGATCCAACCGTAAAGGGCGTAATACGGGTCTTCGGAACCGACCGGGGACAGCAGGCGAACAATCTGATCGCCATCCACTTCGGTGACGTAATTGCGCAGGGACAGGTCGTCGATGCGGCCACCAAGCAGCGAGATCGAACCTTCGACCGATTGCGTTTCGATCGGGATGCGCGCGGCCTCTGACAAAGTGGCCTCAACAGGTGCGCTGTTTTCAATCGCTGCGGGGGTCGGACCACCGGCCAGGGGTGGAGTCAGAGCGATGTCGGTATCACCTGGGGCCACGCCGGTTTCCGCCGCGGGGGGCAGGGCGTTGGGGTCCTGAGTAACTTCCGGCGGCGGGAAGAATAGGAACCACCCGATGATTACAACAAAGCTAAGGCCGGTGGCCAGGATCAGGTTTCTGTTCTGATCGTCCATCTTGGCGGTATTCCTCTGGTGAAGTCCTTGCGAATAAGGCGAAACGCCAGCCATTTGCCGGAGCAGCCAATCCCCCGGGGTTCAACAGACTGAGGCTTGAAAGGTCAAGGGGCGAAATCGGCGCGGGGGGCAGCGGGGGGCAGGGTGTGCCTCTGATATCCCAGTGGGGTTCACCAGCAGATGGGGCCGGATTGTTATGAGGGCAAGGCATGTGGCGGGTGATGTGGCGGGTGATGTTGCACCCGGCAAGGATACCAGGGTGCGCTCCGTCGGGCCATGGGTACAGGCCGGGCGGGGCAGGCCGGGCGGGGCTG
>JAESTV010000280.1 GCA_016763475.1 Roseicyclus sp. | reverse complement strand
TCACCACAACCAGCGGGCAGAACTCGGCCCTCACCGTCGGCTCTCTGTCACAAGTGCAGGTGATTGCTGTGATCGCCGCAGTGGGCATCACAGTTGCCGCAGTGGTGGCGTTGGCTGAATCCTCCGACGGCACCTGACCAAAGCCGACACCTGACCAAAGCCGACACCTGACCAAAGCCGACACCTGGCCAAAGCCGGCACTCAGGCAAAGCCTGACCCTAACCAAACAATACAAAACCCCGCCGGATATCCCGGACGGGGTTTTCTGCCTCTGACATGGCGCGAAAACGCGAGACATGCGGAAGAGAAACCGATGCCCCCGGCAGGCACAGCCCCGCAGCCTCGCCCAATACTCAGTTAACCGCAGCCGCACCCAGGTTAATGATCGACGGCGTGATCTGGTCAATCACCCGGTTCCAACGGGTCACAGGCTGCTCCGCCACAAACACAACATCCCCTGGCCGCAACTCCAAACGAGTAGCAAGTACCAGGTTCGCAACGTTCGACCCATCAAGACGATACGCAATCACACCGCTGAGATAGGTGGGGCGGACAAACAAAGCGAGTGCAAGATGTGCGTAACCGCACTGGCCAGCCATGACCAAGGCCCGACCACTTCAGCCCAGCTTCAAAAACTGAATGCCGAGGAAAACCACGACGCAAGTCATTGAAAAGCTTGGAGGCGAGTACCGGAATCGAACCGGTGTGGACGGATTTGCAATCCGCTGCGTAACCACTCCGCCAACTCGCCTCGGAGCGGTGTTCTGACTATGGGCAATGCCCAAGGCCGTCAAGCGGTTCTGGTGGGGGGGCGCGCGCAATCCGCGTCAGTTTGGCCGCAACCATCAAAGCCCGTTGCACGCGCCGGGGTGATATGCGAAACCAAATTGGAAAACTAGACGGAGTGGTTCAGTTTGATGGCTGACTTCACACAACGCCGGGTTACGATGGTGGACACGCAGGTGCGTCCCTCCGATGTCACCAAGTTCCCGACCCTCGACGCGATGCTCTCGGTCCCGAGAGAGGTCTATGTCCCTGTTGCAGCCCGTGATGTGGCTTATGCCGATGGGCCGGTCCAATTGGCTGACGGGCGGCAATTGCTGGACCCGCGGGCGATTGCGAAATTGCTGGATGCGCTGGCTCCGACCCCCGGAGATCTGGTTCTCGAACTGGGGGCGTCCACTGGATATACCACCGCACTTTTGGCTCATATGGCCGAGGCCGTGGTCGCGATTGAAGAAGACGAGGCTCTGGCCCGCGAAGCGGAGGCCGCGTTGAGCGAACAAGGCGTCGACAACGCCGCGCTGATTCAGGGTGATTTGACCGCAGGCAGCCCCAAGCACGGCCCGTTTGACGCCATCGCGATCTTTGGCGGAGTGGAAGAAATTCCGGCAACGATCATCGATCAGCTGAAAGACGGCGGCCACATTGCTGCGATCTTCATGGACGGCGCATTGGGGGAGGCGCGAATTGGTGTGAAAACCCATGACCGCGTATTCTGGCGCATGGCGTTCAACGCGACCGCTCGGGTGTTGCCGGGATTTGCCCGCGCCCCAAGTTTCGCATTCTAAGATTGCAGGACCAGCAACCGACACACGACCAAAAGCAAGAACAGAGCAAATGCGAGGAGTTCGGGATGGCATTCGGGTTTAAGAAACGGGCGCGATATGCCTTGTGTGCGGTGACTCTTGCCTCTGTCTGCGCATTTCCGGTGCAGGCCGACAGCCTGCGGCAGGTGATGGTGGATGCCTATCGCCACTCAAGCCTTCTGGAGCAAAATCGCTATCTGCTGCGGATCCAGGATGAGGGGGTGGCCCAAGCCATCGCCCGACTGCGCCCGGTCATAAGTTTTGTGGCCTCGATGAGTCGTGATGTTATCAACAACACATCCAACGCTTCGGCGTCGCTGGTGGCTGAATACCTGATCTACGACGGCGGCGCGCGTCGCTTCGCGATTGAAGCGGCTGAGGAGACTGTGCTGGCCACCCGTGAGCAACTGGTGGCCCTTGAACAGCAGGTTCTGCTGGATGGCGTGACCGCTTATATGAACGTCTGGCGCGATATGCAGGTGGTGGATGTGCGCGACCGCAACGTGCGGGTGATCACCCAACAGCTACGTGCAGCGCAGGACCGGTTTGAGGTCGGCGAAGACACCCGTACCGATGTGGCCCAGGCAGAAGCGCAACTGGCGACGGCGCGCTCACAATTGGCGGGTGCCCAAGGCGCGCTCGACATTAGCCGGGAGTTGTTCAATCTGGCTGTCGGGCGCTACCCGAACGCCCTGTCCGGCCCCGGTTCCCTTCCCAATACGCCGCGCACGGAAGCCGCCGCACAGGCTTTGGCTCGTCAGGAACACCCCGCGATCCGCGCCCTCCAACATGAGGTCACAGCGGCAGAACTGGGCATCGAACAAGCCCGCGCCGGGATCCGGCCGCAGTTGTCGCTGGATGGCAACCTGACTGAGAGGTTTACAAGCCCCACGTTTGAGGGAACCTCTGGCACCATTGGCCTCACGCTGACCCAGCCGATCTATCGCGGTGGCCAGCTCCTGTCACTGGAGCGCCAATCACGTGCGCAGGCGGCGGCTGTCCGGTTCGGTCTGAACCAACAGGTGCGCCTGAACCTGCAGGCGGTCGGCAATGCCTGGGCGCGGATGAACATCGCCGCCGCTCAGATCCAGGCCGCTGACCAAGGCATCGCGGCGGCTGAACTGGCCTTTGAAGGTGTGCAGGAAGAAGCCTCCCTTGGGGCACGCACAACGCTGGACGTTCTGGACGCCGAGCAGGATGTGCTGGACGTACGGATCAGCCGGATTCAGGCGCAGACAGATCTGTACCTCGCGTCCTACCAACTGCTTGCGGCGTCTGGGCTCTTGACCGTGGACACATTGCGCCTGCCGGTCCCGGAATATGACCCATCCGCCTATGCCAACATGTTCTCAAACGCGCCCTCGCGGGTGAATAGCCCTCAAGGCCAGCAGCTTGATTCTTTGTTGGAGCGCATCGGGCGCGACTGATCCGGCTGACCTTTCCCCGCATGGGGTGGCCGATCATCTTGCCATCGCAACATATGGGAATTTAGAAAAATCGAACACGGACGGCCTACACGAATTGTTGTGTGAAAGGCTGATTTTGGGTATCGTGCGCCGGAGTTGATCAGCAGAACGGCCCGTCAAAGGGCCGCAATTGATGTGCGCAGGGCCGGGAATGGTTCTCGCATCTGAGGAGAGCATGAATGTCCGATCCCGCGAAAACGCCGGAAGAGATCGAGGATGTCTTGGCATCCATTCGCCGTCTTGTGTCTGACCATTCTCCGGGTCCGGACCGCATGGTGCCGCCCAATGACACCTCAAGTGACGCCTCCAGAGATGTGGATGAGGACACGGCAGCGCCGGCCTCTGCCCGCACGCCGCCACCTGACGCGCTGGTGCTGACCCCATCCTTCCGGGTGACTGACCCCGAAGACCCCTGGGTGCCTGTCGCCGTGGCGGATGCAGCAAATGTGGATGAGAGCCTTATCGCCGAAATCGTGAACGCCGAAGCGGAGAGCGCGGCGTCACAGGATCAGGATGCCGATTGGCAGCCTGATGATCGGCTGGCCAGTTTCGATGCCGTCGGTGGAGCGGAGGCCGGGGAACCGGAGGCCGCCGACGCGCAGGCCTCGCAGGATACGCGGTTGGCAACCGATGTGGACTGGACCGAAGGGGAGGGGCCTGAGACCTCCGAAGAGGATATGGCTGATCTGGTCCGCTTGGATGGATCAGCGGCCCAAACGGCTGATTTCGAATCCGAGACCGGCGACGATAATTGGCCCGAAGATGGGGCCGAGGCGGCGTTGCTGACCCTTGTGGCCCGCAGGGAACCCTCTGCGAAGGACGCCGGGGCAGCCGTGCTGAAGAGTGACGAGGGTGCAACCGACGAGGGCGCAACCGGCGAGGGCGCAACCGATAATGACGCAACCGATAATGACGCAGCCGATAATGACGCAACCGATAATGACGTAAGCGGCGAGGCGGAACCCGAGGTCGCGCTTGATGTGTCAGAGGCAGAGATTGCCCCCGACGCTGAAGACGTGAGTGATGAACCTGCCGGGGACACCCAGGCTGAAGAAAATACGGCTGAAGTCGAAGATGATGCTGAGGATGATGCCGAAGATGATGCTGAGGATGGTGGCCCCGAGGCTGATGGCCCCGCGGGCAACGTTGACGGCGAACCGATTGACGGCCACGCCGAAGCTGAGGCCGCAGATGGCGAGAGTGCTGCAACAGAGGAAGCCACCGCCGTGCCGATCTTTGCGCGCCAGGTGCCGGATGATCACGCAACGGGCGAGACTACTGATGAGCCAGTTGAAGATCTGGGTGATACACGTCAGCCATTCTCATTCCCCGAGCCAGAGGACGGGATTCTTGATGAAGATACCCTGCGCGAGATCATTGTCGATGTGGTCCGGGAAGAGCTTCAGGGTGTGTTAGGGCAGCGGATCACCCGAAATGTGCGCAAGATGGTCAGGCGTGAGGTTCGTCTGGCTATGGCGGCGGAAGATCTCGAATAAGCGGAATCCCCAACCCGGTCCCGGTGCCCTCCCGCGTTAGAGCGGATGCCCTTTGGGCACCACTCGTCACTTTGGGCGTGGCGCGCCGCGCGCCTTTGGCGCTGTTGGCGCGCGGGTGTGCCATGGCGGCAGAGGTGGGGCATTGGGCGAACCTCCACCGCCACCCCTTGTTTCGCTTGACCTTCGCGGACGGCGCGCCAATCTAGGGCCCATGTTCCCGATCCGCGATCATAACCCGTCCGAGCGTATGCCCTTCATCACCTGGGGCCTGATCGCCATCAATACCGTGGTCTTCCTCAGCTACTTCCCCGCCATCTCTGGCAGTGACGCGGAACTGGAGGCGTTTTACCGAACCTGGGGCCTTGTGCCGCGGGATGTGATGTCCGGCGGCAATGCCCAGACACTGATCACATCAATGTTCCTTCACGGGGGATGGATGCATTTGATCGGCAACATGCTGTTTTTGTGGATATTTGGTGACAACCTCGAAGACCTTATGGGCCATGTGGGCTTTGCGCTGTTCTACTTGGCCAGCGGGTTGGGGGCTGCGGGTGGGCAGATCCTTTCTGATCCGGCATCCACATTGCCCATGGTTGGCGCATCAGGCGCAATTGCGGGTGTGATGGGGGGGTATCTTCTGATGTTCCCACGCGCCCGGATTGATGTGCTGGTGATCCTTGTGGTCTTCTTCAGGATATTCACAATCCCGGCGTGGCTGATGTTGGGGTTATGGTTTGGCATCCAGCTGGTGAGCGGCCTGTCGATGAATGCTGTTGGCGGTGGCGTTGCTTATTGGGCCCATGCCGGTGGTTTCGCGGCCGGATTGGTGCTGACCTGGCCGATCTGGATGCGGCGCGGCGGGCGGCAATATTGGCGCGAATTTGACGGCAAGCCGCCCCATGATGAGGTTGAGTACAGGGTAGAGCGCGGCCGACGCTTCCGGCTCCCTGCCGTGCGTCGGGTGCGTAGCCCGCAAGGGCTGGATCGGCCGCTGGCTGATCTGGGCCGAGTGCCAAAGGCCGGAGCGCGGCGCGGCCCTCCGGGGCCGTGGTCCGGGCGGCGATAGGGCCGTTGGGGAGGATCAGTGTGTCGCCGTGCCCGCGTTCAGGCTGTGCCCGCTCAGGCCGCGCCCGCGCTGTTCAAGTGGTGCCCGTGCTCAGGTATAGCGCGACGTGGTCACCGACTTAGGCTCTCTCAGAATAGACCATCGTCTCAGTGTTCACCACGATATCCTCGTCCTGCCCGACGAAGGGCGGCACCATGATCTTTACGCCGTTGTCGAGGATCGCGGGTTTGAATGAATTTGCGGCGGTCTGACCTTTGACCACCGGTTCGGTCTCTACGATCTTGCAGACAACCTTCTGTGGCAACGACGCGTTCAGCGCCTCTTCCTCGTGAAATTCGACCACAATTGTCATTCCGTCTTGCAGAAAAGGTCGCCGTTCACCCAGCAATTCTGCGGGCAATTCGATCTGCTCGTAGGTCTCAGTGTCCATGAAAACCAGCATTCCGTCGCTTTCATACAGAAATTGCTGGTCTTTTTGCTCCAACCGCACCTTCTCAACCTTATCAGCGGATCTAAACCTTTCGTTAAGCTTTGATCCGTTACGAAGGTTGCGAAGCTCAACCTGTGCAAAGGCGCCGCCCTTGCCGGGTTTCACATGATCCACCTTAACAGCGGCCCAAAGACCGCCATTATGTTCAAGAACGTTGCCCGGTCTGATCTCGTTTCCGTTGATTTTCGGCATGTGGAAAAACCTTGGCAAAACCTTGAGAAATTGTTGCCGCAACCTATATCTTGGCTCCAGAGGGGTGTCCATACACTGGAACCTGTGCGCCGATTTACCAAGCTATGCGCCAGACGAATACCACATATGTGATATTTGCATCCCTATTGAGCAGCGAATCTGGTCATAACGAGCAGCACGCCAAAAATGCAAGAGCAATAAAAAGGAAACGAAATGCGGGATTTCGTTGATGGAACTGCCTTCAACTTCGAACAAGGGACACGGGCGCGGAAGCTTTTCGCTGCTGTTGTCCTGGCTGCGTTGGATGATGCGATCGCTGACGACAAGAAATATGGTAACGGGCCTGAGCAGATTGCCCGTTGGGCACGCTCGCGTGATGGACGGGAAGTTCTGTCCTGCGCCGGGATTGATCCGAATGAGCGGGTTGTGAACGGGCTGATGGCGTTTGTGGGTAATGGTGTTCGCACCTCTGTGGCGCTCAGCCGCGAGGAAAGTGAACGCCGCAATCAGGCTGAAGCCGCCTGAACACGACGATACAAGCTGCGATACAAGCTGCCAACTTCGAAAACGCGCCCCTCTGCAGGGCGCGTTTTTCGTTTGCCACCCAAGCAATGCGCGTTTGCGTCCGCTGGTGGTAGACATCGGTGGTTTACAACAGCGCGGACTCAGCCCCTCATTGGATCAGATAAGGCGGGAGCGCACGGGATGGCACAAGCAGACATCGGGTTGATCGGACTTGGAACCATGGGCTCTGCGCTGGCCCTCAACATCGCATCAAAGGGCTTCAGCGTTGCGGTCTGGAACCGCACCACAGCCAAAACCCGTGCATTTACCGAGGAGGCGGGGGATCTGGCGGCCAGAGTGATCGCGACCGAAAGCCTCAAGGGCCTCACGGCTGCCCTCAAAGGCCCACGGGTGATCATCCTGATGGTTCCCGCAGGTGCGCCGGTGGATGACCAGATAGCGGCGTTGGACCCGTTCCTTGGCCCTGACGACCTGATCATCGACGCTGGCAACGCCAATTTTCGCGATACCATGCGCCGGATGGAGAGCTTGCAACGCCCCTTCCTCGGTATTGGAGTCTCTGGTGGAGCGGAGGGTGCGCGCCACGGCCCGGCAATCATGGGTGGTGGCGACCCTGCCCATTGGGCGCGGGTGGAGCCGATCCTGACCGCAATCGCCGCGACTTATAATGGCACACCCTGTGCCGATCTGATGGGTGAAAGTGGTGCCGGGCATTTTGTGAAGGCTGTCCACAATGGCATCGAATATGCCGACATGCAGTTGATCGCCGAAACTTACGGCATGATGCGCGATGGCCTGTCGATGAAACCGCCGCAGATGGCAGAGGTTTTTTCGGACTGGAATGAAGGGCGGCTCAGCTCTTACCTGATCGAGATTTCGGCAAAAGTTGCTGCTGCGTTTGACCGGGCCACAGATGGCCCGCTTCTGGATGTGATTGTTGATGCGGCGGGCCAGAAAGGCACCGGGCGCTGGACGGCGATCGAGGCTCAGCACCTTGGCACCGCGATCCCGGTGATCGAGGCTGCCGTTGCGGCGCGCAATATGTCGGCGCAACGTGGCTTGCGGTCTGATCTGGCGGAGCAATTCGGCGGGGTAGGGGCGTTGGAGCTGCCGCTCAAGACGCTGGAGGCCGCCCTGACCTGCGGCAAGATCCTGTGTTACACTCAAGGCTTCGACATGTTGCGGGCCGCAGCGGGGTCGTTTGGATGGTCCCTGAAACCCGAGGTTATCGCACGGAACTGGCGCGCCGGGTGTATCATCCGGTCCGCGATGTTGGACCACATGGCAGACGCGTTTGAGCAGGTGCCGGCCACAAGCCTCATGGCCGCGCCGTACTTCGCGGATATCCTTACCGAAACCATCGCTGCCCTACGCGCAGTTGTGGTTGCGGCAAGTGGCGCTGGCCTGCCTGTGCCCGCCATGTCAGCGGCGCTGTCGTATTTCGATACCATGCGGCAAGCGCGGGGGACCGCGAACATGATCCAGGGCCAGCGGGATTTCTTTGGCCTGCACGGGTTTGTGCGGCTGGACACCGGGGCCAAGGACCAACACGGCCCGTGGGCGGGCAGCTAGGAGCCTGTGGCGCCGCGCCAGCAATTGCCCATCGCGCCACCAATTGTCCATCGTGTGGAGGTCCATCTGCTCAGCCAAGCCCATCGGCACCAGCCGGGTCTTTGCCCATTGATGGCTGAACATTACCGAGCCGGTGTCACGATCTGTCTGCCTGTCTGCCTGTCTGCCTGTGGGTGGCCGAACAAAACACAGCGCCGCTTGTCTTTCGCCACTGGACTCCGGATAAGAAAATGGTGCGAGATGAATGGGCTATTCCCATCCTGCCCCCCCCGGTGTGGACAGGTTTGTGCCCGACATCACGTTGGCGCCGCAGGTCGGGCTGGATTCCCATGGCGATTGCCTTTGCGACGGCGGCGGGTATTTTGCGCGGACGTGGCCGTACGTGCCCCGCAACCGCTCACTATCGGCATCGGGTTCCGATCTGCCCGGCTGGCTACAATCTTTCCGCAACCCCGCAACATCTTGCCGCTCGCGAACTTAACCAAACACGAATTGCAAGGTCTGGAGCAGACACATGACAAGTACCGCACAACAAATGCGTGCCTGGCGCGGCCCGGCGCTTCTGACATACGGATTTCGCCCGTTCTTTCTTGGCGCAACACTTTGGGCGGCCATTGCAATGGGGCTGTGGGCACCGATGCTGTCGGGTCATATCACGCTGCCAACCGCGTTTGATCCGGTCTCGTGGCACGCCCACGAGTTTCTGTTTGGGTATTTGTCTGCGGTGGTTGCCGGGTTCCTGCTGACAGCGGTGCCAAACTGGACAGGTCGGTTGCCGATTGTAGGCTGGCCGCTGGGGGGGCTTTTTGGCCTCTGGGTTGCCGGGCGTGTCGCGGTGAGTTTCTCGGCCAATCTGCCGCCGATGGCGGTTGCGGTGATTGATCTGGCTTTTCCGGTTGCCCTTGCGGCGGTCATCACCCGCGAAATTGTTGCCGGTAAAAACTGGCGTAACCTGCTGGTTCTCGGGATGCTGGTGGCCCTCACGGCAGGTAACGCCGTGTTCCACTGGGAGGCGGCACGAGGTGAGTACGCCGCGCAAGGTTACGGGCTGCGCATCGGCCTGAGTGCTGGTCTGATGATGATCGCAGTGATCGGCGGACGGGTGATCCCGTCGTTCACCCGGAACTGGCTTGCCAAACGCAATGCGCCAAAGCTCCCCACACCGCCGATGCAGCGTTTTGACAAGGTCGCGTTGTTGGTGCTGCTGGGGGCGTTCATCACTTGGATCGCGCTGCCAAGCGCATCCATCACGGCTGTCGCACTTGCGCTGGCTGGCGTTTTGCACTTCATTAGATTGCTGCGCTGGGCCGGGTGGCAGACGGTGTCGGAACCTCTGGTGTCAGTGATGCACGGCGCGTATCTTTTGTTGCCGCTTGGGGCGTTGGCATTGGCCGCTGAAATCGCCGTGCCGGGGCTGTCTGGCCTCGGCGCGGTCCAGCACCTCTGGATGGGCGGTGCGATCGGGCTGATGACACTGGCGATCATGACACGTGCGACGCTTGGGCATACCGGGCAGGCGCTGGAGGCCGGGTGGGGCACCGGCTTGATTTATGTTGCCATCCTGGCCGCAACCCTTTTGCGGGTGTCGGCCGGGATTTGGGTGATGGCGGCCTCACCGCTGTATTTGTTGTCCGCAGCGTTCTGGATCGCAGGGTTTTGTGGGTTTGCCATCCTCTACGGCCCGCTGTTGTTGCGGGCACAGCCTGCAAAGAAGGTGTAACGGCGGTTGATGGCGCGGGCGGAATTCACTGTGGCAATTGTGGTTCCATCCCTGGTTGTTCGGCGTGGACCCGCACCTGACTCAGAGAGTGCGCTGCGCAGGCTGTGAACAGGCCGCCGCACCCTTACCCACGTGGCGCAGCCTTACCCACGTGGCGCAACCCTGTCCCGCTGGCTCTGGGCAAAGCTTGTTGGTGTAGCGGCCCCTAAGTTGAATGATCGTCAATAAGTGGGCTTGGCTTGGCGAAGCGAATAAGGACTTCGGGATCAGCAATCCGGATCTGTGTGCCGTTTACCTTCACCCCGTAGGGCACCAGACCTTTGAACGCTCGGCTCAGATTTTCGGGTGTCATCCCAAGAAACGAAGCCAGACGGCGTTTTTCCAATGTCAGTTCAAACTCATTTGATCCGGTCCGGTTCCTTTGGCGTAGCAGGTAATTGGCCAGCCGTTCGAGTGAGGTGCGTAACTTCAGGTCTTTGGTGCTTTTGATCGCGGCCCGATAACACTGCGCGAGTTCCGTCACGATTGCGCGCGCAAAAGCCGAGTCTTTGGCGAAGACGGCCCGAACGTCTTCGGACGGAAGCAGGATAATCCGGCTTTTCTCCAGGGTGCGCGCGGACATCAGGTAAGGCACGTCATTAACCGAGGCGGCCAGAATGAATGTCGTCACCGGGCGCACCGTCACCAAGCTTGTCTCGCGGCCATTCCATGACGAATAGAGATCAACCGAGCCCGCCAGGACAATATGTAAGAAATCGGGCGGGTCACCTTCTGTGATCAGGTCAATACGTGGTGGAAAATTGTGAACGTAGGCCCCTCGCATCAGGGTCTCAAAGCCGTCCGCTTCGATGTTTGCGAACAGCGCAAGATTGCGGATTTCCTGGAAATGCGACTCGGGCATTTGATGCAAGACACTTCTATTTGTTTAGGGCGTATCATTTGCCGTCACTTGACATTTGTCAAGCATCCAATTGACGGGCACCTCCGACAGGTTTGATGGCTGCCGTCGGATGGCCTGACAATTTCCTTCAAGGTACTTATTTCGTTACGTTTCCATAGTGGAATTGATCCAGATCAACGGAATTTTCTGGGTCATCTGCCCACATCGGCCCAACCCAAGAAGGCGGAGATACCGCCAGCAAAGGAGGGACCGTCATGGACGTCATGATCGCTTATGACCATTCGCGGAATGCGCGGATCACATTGGAGGTGGTCAAGGAGCTGTTCGCTTCCGCCAACCCCAACATCACCCTGATTTCGGTCATCGAAGAGGTTGGCAGCACCACCGCGGGCGCCGATGACATGTTTAATGAACAATTCGCCGATCAGAAGGCCGGAGTGGAAAGCGCCGCCGCCGAATTGACCGCTGCAGGCTTAAACACCCAGGTGCTGATGGCTGAAGGCGACGCGCGCAAGATGATCCTGCGCGCCACCGATGAGCGCAAGCCGGACCTGCTGGTCATGGCACGCCACAGCTACAAGCCCGATGGCAACTTCATCACCAGGCGTCTCGATGCGTTGGTCGAAGAGTTCGACCACATGACCTTCGGGTCGGTCTCGGCCTTCCTGGCCCGTCGGGTGCAATGCCCGCTTCTTATCATTCCGACCGGGGCCGAGTGAGCTAACGCCAGCCCCGCTGGCGCACCCCGCGCCTCCCTTTTCACGCCCGACCGAGGTTCGCTATGAAAGTCTCAGACATCTTCCGGTTCAAGAACCGGGAAATCCGGGCGCTCCACCTCACTTGGATCGCCTTCTTCATCACATTCTACGTTTGGTTCAACATGGCGCCATTGGCGGCGTCGATCCTGCGCTCCGCCGATTGGTTGACCCGCGACGATTTGCGGCTATTCGCGATTGCCAACGTGGCGCTGACGATTCCGGCACGGATCGTCGTTGGCATGGCCCTCGATAAATGGGGGCCACGCCGGGTGTTCTCGGTGCTGATGGTCTCGATGGCTGTCCCGACCCTGGCATTTGCCTTGGGTGACACCCGCGAACAACTGTTCTTCGCCCGTTTGATCATGTCTTCGGTGGGTGCTTCCTTCGTGGTCGGTATCCATATGACGGCGCTCTGGTTCAAACCCCGCGATATCGGCTTTGCCGAGGGCTTCTATGCCGGTTGGGGCAACTTCGGCTCCGCCGCTGCGGCGCTCACGATCCCGACCATCGCCTTGTCGGCTTTTGGCGGCGATGATGGCTGGCGTTGGGCTGTTGCCATGTCGGCAGTGATCATGGCGGCTTACGGTGTGTTCTACTGGTTCGCCATCACCGATGGTCCGACCAAAGACACCCACAAGAAGCCCCGGAAAGCGGCGGCTCTTGAGGTGTCAACGTACCGCGATCTGGTGCTTCTGATCCTCTTTACCATTCCGCTTGTGGGTATCCTGTCGATCCTTGTCTGGCGGATTCAGAACATGGGTTATATCGACCCGATGACCGCCAGCTTCTGCTACGCAGCCATTGTAGTAGTGGTGATCTATCAAGTCTGGCAGGTGCTTCGCGTCAACCTCCCGATCCTGAAAAAGGGTGTGCCGAAGGATGACCGCTATCCGTTCAGTTCGGTGGCCGCGCTCAACACCACGTACTTCGCCAACTTTGGTGCGGAACTGGCCGTGGTCTCGATGTTGCCGCTGTTCTTCCTGGACACCTGGGGGCTAAGCCCGGTTGCCGCGGGTATTATCGCGTCATCCTTTGCCTTCGTGAACCTGTTCGCCCGCCCCATGGGTGGCTTGGTTTCCGACCGGATGGGCAACCGCCGCTTCGTGATGTTGTCCTATATGTTCGGCATCGGGGTCGGCTTCGTCCTGATGGGTCTGCTCGACAGCACCTGGCCGCTGATCATCGCGATTGCCATCACCATCGGGTGTTCGTTCTTCGTGCAGGGTGCTGAGGGTGCGACCTTCGGGATCATCCCGTCGATCAAACGTCGTGTCACGGGCCAGATCGCCGGTATGGCAGGAGCTTACGGCAACGTCGGCGCGGTCTTCTACCTCTTCATCTTCATGTACGTCACCCCGTCGCAGTTCTTCTTCCTGATCGCGGCCGGTGCCTTCTTCAGCTGGGTGGTCTGCTACTTCCTGCTTGTTGAGCCAGAGGGCGGGTTTGCCGATGAGTATGTGATCTCGTCGGTGGACCAGGCGATTGCCGATGAAGCCCGCATCCGCAGGGAGACCGAAGCTGATCTGGCGACGATCTTTGCGGGAAGCGAACGGGTGGGGCTTGTCGATCGCGGCGCGGGTCTGACCGTCACTGCAAGGTTCAAAGACATGGATGAGCTGCGCATTGCGCTGGACCGTCTGAGCCCGCCCGAGGGGAAAGCTCCGGCTCAATAATCAAACGCCTGCGGCTTGGGGCATGACCCAGGCCGCATCCTGAGACTCCACGCCACACACAACACTCCAAGGAGATAAACGTGGGACAAGACCTCCGAAATTACACCCCGGATGATGAGGCCTACTGGGCCTCAACCGGCAAGGCGATTGCGAACCGCAATCTCTGGATTTCCATTCCATCGCTACTCTGCGGTTTCGCGGTCTGGCTTTATTGGGGGATCATCACTGTTCAGATGATCAACCTGGGATATCCGTTTGAAACTTCGCAGCTTTTCACATTGACCGCGATCGCGGGCCTATCGGGCGCGACCCTGCGTATCCCGGCCACGTTCTTCATCCGCATCGCGGGTGGGCGAAACACCATCTTCTTCACCACGGCGCTTCTGATGATCCCTGCCGTGGGCACGGGTATCGCGCTGCAAAACCCTGATACGCCGCTTTGGCAATACCAGATCCTGGCGCTGCTGTCGGGGATCGGTGGGGGTAACTTCGCCGCCTCGATGTCCAACATCTCGTTCTTCTTTCCCAAGAAGATCCAGGGCTATTCGCTTGGCATGAATGCAGGCTTGGGCAACTTCGGTGTGACCACGATGCAGGTCGTGATCCCGCTGGTGATGACCTTCGGTCTTTTCGGTGGTGCCTCGCAGACGCTGGTGAACACCTCCGGCACGTTGATTGGTCAGATCCCGGCCGGGACCGAGACCTATATCCAGAACGCCGGCATGATCTGGCTTGTGGTGCTTGTGCCGCTGGCCTTCCTTGGCTGGTTCGGGATGAACAACATCCGTGACGAACATGTCAGCCCCAACATCCCCAACCCGCTTGGTGCCTTCAGTATCATCGGCTTCATGTATGCCATCGGTCTGGCCTGTGCCGGTTTCGGTCTCTGGCTGATGTTGCCTGCCGCGGTTGGCGGTTCGGGCTTTGGCGTTTCGAAATGGTTCGTTCTGCCCATTGTCGTCGTCATGACAGTGGCGGCGCTGAGGATGATCCCCGGCCAGGTCGGCAAAAACCTGTCTCACCAGTACCAGATCTTCGGCAACAAGCACACCTGGGCGATGACCATCATCTATGTGATGACCTTCGGTTCCTTCATCGGCTACTCCGCTGCGATGGGCCTGACGATCAAGGTGGTCTTTGGCTTCCAGCATCTGATGGTGGACGGTGTCATGACCCATGACGTCTCCAACCCCAACGGTCCGTCTGCTCTCATGTTCGCCTGGATGGGCCCCTTCATCGGTGCATTGATCCGTCCGTTGGGTGGGATCTGGGCTGACAAGGCCGGTGGCGCGAAAGTGACCCAGATCATCTCCGTGGTGATGGTCGCCTGTGCGCTTGCCCTCGCCTACATCCTGCAACAGGCTTATTCCTCGGCCACCCCTGAGACGTACTTCGTGCCGTTCCTGCTGATCTTCCTGCTGCTCTTCGCGGCAACAGGTATCGGCAACGGCTCGACCTTCCGGACCATCGCGGTTGCTTTCGACAAGGAGCAGGCTGGCCCGGTTCTGGGTTGGACAAGCGCTGTGGCGGCTTATGGCGCCTTCCTGATCCCGCAGATCTTCGGTGAGCAGATGCATGCCGGGTCTCCGGAATACGCGCTCTACGGTTTTGCAGCCTTCTACGTGCTCTGCATGGTCATCAACTGGTGGTTCTACCTGCGCCCCGGCGCTTACATCAAGAACCCCTGATCTGATCTCGACCTGCCCGGAGATCGTCTCCGGGCAGGCCCCCCCCCCCCC
>JAESTV010000025.1 GCA_016763475.1 Roseicyclus sp. | reverse complement strand
CTGGGGGCTGGGGGCTGGCGGGTGGTGGTGCGAGGCTAACGCCCGGCGCAATCACTCCAACCGGCGGATGTGATGCCTGTCGGCACCACACATGCCACCTATGCCATCATTTCCGGCGTGCGCAGGTGTCCACGTAAAAGTTCAGAAACACACACCACTACGCGTGGGCCATGGGTAAACATTCTGTCTATGCACGTGATGAATACACTGGCGGAAGTGAAGGATAAGTTGATGGGTCGCGTTTGATCGCAATTTCCCGTGTCCGCCGGTGTTACCGGGGGGCTGGCCCTTGCGGGGGCGGATGGGCTTGGGTATCGACAGGGATCAATTGAATGACCGATCAAAATGGCAAGCGACCAGACCCCTCACATCACCCCCACACCGCCCACTCCTGCCGCCGCACCAAAACATGGCGCACCAAAACATGGCGCACCGAACCATGGCGCACCGAACCATGGCGCACCGACCCACAGCGGGTCCGAGGAGCGGGAGAGATCCAGGCGGATCGGCAGCCTCATGGGGCTGTTGCCGTTCCTGTGGCCCCATCGCGTGATGGTTGCGGGCGCAATTGTCGCGCTGATTGCGACGGCCATGGTCTCGCTCACGTTGCCATTGGCCGTGCGCCGGGTTGTTGACGGGTTCGAGACTGAAAACGCCGCGCTTCTGGACCAGTATTTTCTGGCCGCGCTGGCGATCGCCGGGCTTTTGGCCCTTGGCACAGGTGCGCGGTATTACCTTGTCACGCGCCTTGGTGAACGTGTTGTTGCCGATATCCGCAAGGCTGTGTTCGAGCGGATGATCGCGATGAGCCCGGCATTTTATGAACGGATCATGACCGGTGAGGTCCTGAGCCGGATCACAACCGATACCACATTGCTGCTGAGCGTGATTTCTTCCAGCGTCTCGATTGCGCTGCGTAACCTGCTGATCTTGCTGGGCGGGGTTGGTCTGATGCTGTGGACCTCTCCCAAACTGGCGGGGGCGGTGCTGTTGATTGTGCCGCTGGTGATTGTGCCGATTGTGGTTCTGGGTCGCCGCCTGCGGGTGTTGAGCCGCCAAAACCAGGATTGGATCGCCGAAAGCTCTGGCAATGCGTCCGAGGCTTTGCTGTCCGCACAAACCGTGCAGGCCTTCACCCATGAAGGCCCCACCGCCAAACGGTTCTCGGATGTGACAGAGTTATCGTTTGGCAGCGCCAAAAAGCGCATTGCCACACGGGCTGCGATGACGGTGATTGTGATTGCGTTGGTGTTCACGGGTGTTGTTGGGGTCCTTTGGGTCGGTGCACGGGATGTCCGGGCTGAGGTGATGTCGGTCGGCGCGTTGATCCAGTTTCTGATCTACGCCATTATGGTTGCCGGCTCTGTTGGGGCGCTGTCCGAGATCTGGGGTGAGTTGCAACGGGCCGCTGGCGCAACGGAGCGGTTGGTGGAATTGCTACAGACCGAAGATACTGTCGCGGATCCGCAAAACGGCGTGGCGTTGCCCCTCGGCGGTCGTGGCGAGATCACATTTTCCGATGTCCGGTTCCACTACCCGACGCGGCCCGAGATCGCCGCACTGGATGGCGTAAGCTTCACGGTGAAACCGGGTGAGACGGTGGCCCTTGTTGGCCCGTCGGGCGCCGGAAAATCTACTGTTTTCCAACTGTTACAGCGGTTTTACGACCCCGATTCCGGGCAAATCACCCTTGACGGTGTGGCCCTTGCGGATATGGAACGGCAGGTCTTTCGCGGGGCCATTGCGATGGTGCCTCAAGACCCGGTCATTTTCGCCGCCTCGGCCCGTGAAAACATCCGTTTCGGGCGGCCTGACGCAACTGACGCCGAGGTTGAGGCCGCCGCTTTGGCCGCCGCTGCCCACACCTTCCTTAGTGCTTTGCCCAAAGGTTATGACACCTATGTAGGGGAACGGGGCATGATGTTGTCCGGTGGCCAGAAACAACGCATCGCCATTGCCCGTGCCATCCTGCGTGACGCGCCGATCCTGCTGTTGGATGAAGCCACCAGCGCGCTTGACGCGGAATCGGAACGTGCGGTGCAGGATGCGGTGGGCGAGTTGTCAAAGACCCGCACCACGTTGATTGTGGCGCACCGCCTTGCAACCGTGAAACAGGCTGACCGTATCCTGGTGTTTGATGGCGGTCAGATCGTCGCCGAAGGCACCCACGATGGGTTGGTTGCCGCGGGTGGGCTTTACGCTCGGCTGGCGCGGCTGCAATTTACCACAGGCCTGGCGGCTGAATAACGCGCCAAACGCCGCGTAATTCTTGCACGTAGCACAACTTTCCCCGATGCTTGCTGCGGGAGAGGTGCCGCAATAGGGCACCCGCACATAAAAGGGGAGGGAGCCATGGCTCGTTTTGCATCGCTCGAAGACATCAGGACCATTGAACGTGAGATGCCGTGGCCTGAAAGCCAACCGGCGGTCACGCTTTATGAGATGCTGACCAACACCAAGAACACCCACGGCGACCTGAACGCAATCTCGTTCCAGCTGTTCTCCGGCCCAACTGATCCGGCAGAGACGCTGACCTGGACAGAGTATCACGCCCGCGTCACCCAGGCCGCGAACCTGTTCCGGTCCCTCGGTGTGGGACCAACCGACACGGTCGCCTATATCCTGCCGAATTGTAACGAGGCCGCCGTGACCCTTCTGGGCGGCGCGGTTGCTGGCATTGCCAACCCGGTGAACCCGCTGTTGGACGCCGAGCAAATCGGCTCGATCCTGCGCGAAACCAATGCGAAGGTTGTGGTCTCGCTGAAGGCGTTTCCCAAAACCGACGTTGCGCAAAAGGTGGCTGAGGCAGTGGCCCTTGCTCCGAACGTGGAGACTGTGCTTGAGGTTGACCTGCTGGGTTACCTCACCGGCGTGAAGAAGCTGATCGTGCCGCTCTTGCGGCCCAAAAACCCGGTGTCTCACAAGGCGAAGGTGTTGAATTTCAACGCCGAATGCGCGCGTCAGCCCCGTGAATTGACCTTTGAGGATGTGCGGGAGGATCGGGTCGCCTGTTATTTCCACACCGGTGGCACCACCGGGATGCCGAAAGTGGCGCAGCACACCTACTCTGGCATGATTTATAACGGCTGGATCGGCCACACGCTGCTGTTCACTGAGAAAGACACAGTGATCTGCCCGCTCCCGTTGTTCCACGTGTTTGCCTGCCACGTTATCTTGATGGCGATGATCGCCTCTGGCGCTCATGTGGTGTTCCCGACGCCGCAGGGGTACCGGGGTGAGGGAGTGTTCGACAACTTCTGGAAGTTGGTCGAGCGTTGGCAAGTGACCTTTATCATCACCGTGCCCACGGCCATCGCCGCAATGATGCAGCGGCCGGTGGATGCAGATATCTCTTCGGTGAAGACAGCATTCTCTGGCTCCGCGCCGCTGCCGGTTGAGTTGTTTCGCAGGTTTGAGAAGGCAACCGGGGTGACCCTGATCGAGGGTTACGGCCTGACAGAGGCCACGTGCCTGGTGTCGTGTAACCCCGTTGAAGGTGAGAAAAAGATCGGCTCCGTCGGCGCGACTTTCCCCCACACCAAGGTGAAGATCCTCTCGCAAACCGCTGATGAACTTGTTGAATGTGGCGTTGATGTCGTTGGGGAAATCTGCATCGACAGCCCCGGCGTTTTGCCCGGACGGACCTATACCGAAACCGAAAAGAACCGTGACCTGTACTACTACGACACGTTCCTGCGCACCGGTGATCTGGGCCGGATCGACGGGGATGGCTATTTGTGGATCACCGGTCGCGCCAAAGACCTGATCATTCGTGGTGGTCACAACATTGACCCCGCCGAGATCGAAGAAGCGCTTGCCGGCCATGAGGCGGTGGCCTTCGCGGGGGCCATTGGCCAGCCCGACGCGTTTGCTGGCGAATTGCCGTGTGTTTACGTGGAACTCATCGACGGCGCCGAGATCACGGAAGACGCGCTTTTGGCTTACGCGAAAGACCATATTCACGAACGCGCCGCGATTCCCAAGTATCTGGAAATTGTGGATGAATTGCCCAAAACCGCTGTGGGCAAGATATTCAAACCTGATCTGCGCAAGATGGCGATCACGCGTATTTACAACGCTGCGCTGACAGAGGCCGGGCATTCCGCCCAGGTGGTTGAAGTCCGGGAGGACAAGAAGCGTGGTCTGGTCGCGGTGCTTGATCGCAATGGCGAAGCAGACGAGGTTGCGATTGGTCACGTTCTTGGGGAATTCACCCGTCCCTGGGGTTGGCGTGAGGAGGCGTGATTTTCCCACGGGATCAATAGCCTATGGCCCGAATTGTCCTGTCGAACGACCGGGCGCGGCGTCTGTTTTTGGACCGTCATGGCCTGATGGGCCTGCCCTCTGGCGCTGCCAAGGGGCGGGCTCTGGCCGCGCTGATCCATCGCCTTGGGTTTGTGCAGGTCGACAGCGTCAACACCTTCGCCCGCGCCCATGATCTTATCCTCTGGTCCCGGCGACAAACCTATCGACCTGAAGGCTTGCGCCAGCTCAACGATCAGGCGCGGGGGACGTTTGAACATTGGACCCACGACGCCTCAGTGGTGCCGATGGAGTTTTATCCGATGTGGCGGATGCGGTTTGACCGTGACCGCGCGCGGCTACACGCGAAGTGGAAGGATTGGCACGGCGAGGGGTTTCATTCGGAAATCGACAAGGTGTTGGCTCATGTCACCGACAACGGGATCTGTTGCACGTCGGACCTGATCGAAGATGAGGCCGAAAAATCAACGGGTTGGTGGGATTGGCGGCCCTCGAAGGTGGCTCTGGAATATCTATGGCGCATGGGGGATTTGGCGGTCTCAAAACGTGTGGGGTTCCGCAAGTATTACGACCTGAGCGAACGGGTGATCCCGTCAGAGCAGTTGAATACACGGATCTCGGATGCGGACATCATTGATTGGGCCTGTGGTGCGGCATTGGATCGGCTGGGGTTTGCGACAAGCGGCGAGTTGGCCGCGTTCATTGACTTGATCCGACCGGCGGATGCCAAGCGCTGGGTCACGTGTGCATTGGAAGAGGGGCGGGTGATTGAGGTTGATATCACCTGCGTTGATGGCACGCTGCGCCGATCAATTATGTGGCCTAAAGATCTGGAAACATTGGATGAATTGCCGGAAGCCTCCCTTCGTGTCCGTATTCTTTCGCCGTTTGATCCGGCGCTGCGCGATCGCAAGCGAGCGGAGCGTCTGTTCGGTTTCCACTACCGGATCGAGATCTTTGTCCCCGCCCCGAAGCGGCGTTATGGCTACTACGTGTTTCCGGTCATGGAAGGCACAACCTTGATTGGTCGAATTGACATGGCGCGGGATGGAACAACGTTGGTGGTGCGCAATTTCTGGGCTGAGAAAGGTGTGCGTATGGGAGCTGGGCGGCGGGCTCGGCTGCGGGCCGAATTGGAACGCGCGGCGCGGTTCGGTGGTTGTGGTGAGTTACGGGTTGCCCCGGACTGGCTGGACCACGCCGCTTGACAGACGCCGCTATGGGCGCTCCCTTGTGGCGATCTTATCCACAGGTGTGTTGATGCGATTTTTCTTTGATCCCAAGCTCTTCCCACGCAAAGCTCATGTATTCGGCGCCTGCGCGACCTTGCTGATGCTTGCGGGGTGCACACCGAACGGCGCGCCGGGCACAGGTGCTTGCGCGCGGCCCGATCTCGCCTTCGCAGGTGACGTGTTGCTCCATGATCTGATCCAATCCGACGCCGCCGGACGGCCCGAGGGCTTTGCCCCGGCCTTCCAGCCAATTGCGGCGGCGCTTTCGCGTGCCCATGTAACCGTTGTCAATCTGGAAGGCCCCTCAGCCCGCAACATCGCCCCAAATCACCGGGAATCCGCAGATCCCGGCACGATTTTTGACGGTTACATCTATTCTGGATACCCGACATTCAACTACCACCCCTCAATTGCGGCAGCTCTCGCGCAGGCCGGTGTAGATGTGGTGCAAACCGCCAACAATCATGCGATGGATCGGGGCGGGATTGGCGTGGATCGCACCCTCTTGAGCCTCGCCGATGCCGGGTTAAGCTCCACAGGTACACGCCAAAGCAGAGCATCTGCGTCATGGCACCATATTCGGCAGGTCAACGGACACAACATTGCATTTCTCGCTTGCACATATTCAATCAACGGACGCCGCGATTCCCGCAATCAGACCCTGAATTGTTACGGAAATACGCCATCTATCCCCATACTTATCCAGAGCCTTGTGGCGCAGTCGGAAATTGATGGCGTCATCCTTCTTCCCCATTGGGGCGTGGAGTATTCAAGAGCTCCAAACGCCCGACAGCGCGATTTGGCGCAGGCCGCCGCGGATGCTGGTGCCATTGCTGTCGTCGGTGCCCACCCCCATGTCCTGCAACCGATCCAGACGATCACCAGCCAGGATGGCCGGCAGGTTCCCGTCGCCTTTTCGTTGGGCAATCTGATTTCGGCGCAATGGCGGCTGGATCGACGGACGGGGGCGGTGCTGTTTCTTGATCTGGGCACGGACCCCGAGGGGCGCGTTGTGGCCACCTCGCCGCGGTATTTGCCAACGCGGGTTGAGCGGACAACCGAGCGCGGAGTAGTAGTTTTCCCCGCCGCGCTGGTGCAAACGGGTGTACCGAGTTTGGCCCACGCGCAGGCGGTGCTTGGGCCGGGTAT
>JAESTV010000279.1 GCA_016763475.1 Roseicyclus sp. | reverse complement strand
GGCGCACGCCGGGGGCTGGGCCGGGGGGGTGGTCAGTTCGGGTGGATGGTTTGCCCATGGGGACTTTGGATGAGGCCACCCGGATTCCCCGAACGTAGTTAATGAAACCGACGATTGACGCTGAATGGGAAACAACGCGTCCAAATAGTTAACATTATATTCCAATCTCCTGAAAAATATGGAAATAGGAGGCTTTCAAAGTGTCAACAAATCGTCGAAAATTAGGCAAGAGACGTGGCCCGCCCGGAATCCGTCTGCCAATGGACCGGGCTAGATCGAAAAATCGAACAGCCGACACATTCAGGCGCCGTCCAATAAGACCGGCTCCGACAGGGGGTTTTACCATGTTAGCCATTTTACCACTTCTGCTTATCGGCCTTGGCCTTGCTTTGTTCCTCGGTGATGACGACGATGATACGCCCAGTTCCGGCTCCGGATCCGGCGCTTTCCCCGGTTCCTCGGACCCGTTCAACGGCACTGATGGCGATGACAATATCCTCATAAATGATGGCAGCCAGCCCGATATCCTGACCTTCGCAGGCAACGATCACGTGGATGTCCAGGACCCCGGTGATTTCCGCATTGACCTGGGCTTCGGCGCAGACACTGTTGATCTGGGTGACGGCGAAAGCACCGTGTTTGGTGGCGGCGGTCCCGACGTGGTGAATGGCGGCGCGGGTGACAACACAGCCTTCCTCGGCAATGGACCCGACACATATGCTGGCGGCGCGGGTGATGGCTTTGTGCGCGGCGGGGCTGGTGCCGACAACCTGATTGGCGGCGACGGCGCGGATACGCTTCTGGGTGATGGCGGCGCTGATTTGATTCGTGGAATGGCTGGAGACGATTCCATCAATGGCGGCTTTGGCAACGACGTTCTTGGCGGAGGTGATGGCAACGACACCATTCAGGGCGGCCCCGGTTCCGATTTCATCAACGGGCATGGCGGTGATGATCAACTGATCGGCGGCGCGGGTGACGACACGATTGATGGCTTTGAGGGCGCCGACACGCTGCGCGGCTATGGCGGCGATGATAATCTGTATTCCAATGATCCCACCACCTCATCGGTGGGGCAACTTGTCTTCGGTGGTTACGGCGAGGACACGCTTGTCGGTGACAGTGGCGATACGCTGGTCGGTGGTGAAGGTTCCGATACCTTCCTGATCGACACCCGCATTGGTGTGCCCAACGGAGAAGTCGTGATCCGCGATTACGACCCGTCAACCGAGGCGATGTGGATTGGGGTGGATGTGGAAGACTTCGGTGATCCAACAGACGACGCATTCGCCCTGGATGTGGAGACCCGCAACGCTGCTGACGGCAGCGGGCTTGAGATTCTTATCGACGGTGACGTTTATGCGAAACTGGAGGGCCTGACAGAGGACGACGAAATTCGTTTCTCCATCGAGGCGTTTGCTCCGAACGGCGGATTTTCCGGTGACTTCGCCGAATCGGGTGCTGGCGATGATACGCTTGTCGGCACTGGATTTAACGACACGCTTAACGGCGGGGCTGGCAACGATTCCCTCGCCGGTGGCGATGGCCGCGATGTCCTGATTGGGGAAGACGGGAACGATACCCTCGATGGCGGTCAATTCCGCGATAACCTGTCTGGCGGCGCGGGTGATGACGTTTTGAACGGCGGCGGCCATGCCGATTTCCTCTTCACTGAGATATTCCCTGAAACCCTGGATGGCGGCGATGGCAATGATACGCTGAATTCCGTGGACGGTTTTTCGGAATTGACCGGTGGTGCAGGGGTCGATGAATTTAATATCATTCGGTCTGAAACTGACGTCGATTTTGGCGGCACCATCGGCTTCCCGCTGACAGAGATCACCGATCTCGACCCTGCGACTGAAGCGGTGAACGTCACCTACATCAACGGCGACGCCACTAACGCGGCGGTTCCGTTCACACTCAACGATGTGGCTGGCGGCACTGAGGTTGTGATCGACGGCGATGTCTACCTCTTACTCGCCGGTGTCACAGCGGCGCAGGCAGCGGGGACAGTCACGGTCCTTGGCGCAGTTGCCTGATACCGCGTCTGATACGGATTCAGACGGGAGGCCAGACGGGAGGCCGAACGGAGGGCCGAACGGAGGGCCGAACGGGGGCGGCCCGGATCGCGGCTTCCGGGTTCGTGCTTTAGGCGAAATTGCCATCCGCTGCGACGATGTCGGGCGGATGGCATCCTTCTACGGCGACGCCTGGGGCTGGAGCGGCTGACGGGCAGTGCCGCTGACGGCATCACGTTCTTCCGCCTTGACGAAGGCTTTGGCGGCCACACCCAAACCCTCGCATTGGTCGATCAGGCGAAGCCTGGGCGAAACCCCTACAGACCGGTCAAGCGCCGGGGCGCAGGTTAAATCGCCGCCTTCCGCATTTCGTCCAGATAGATCTCACGCAGACGTGTGGCCACGGCACCGGGCGCGCCGGTTCCAATGGCCACGCCGTCGATCTCCACCACCGGCATCACAAAGGTTGAGGCCGAGGTGACAAACGCCTCATCCGCAGCCTTGGCCTCGTCGATGGTGAACGGGCGTTCGTCCACCTTCATCTGCGCCTCACGGGCCATCCGCAGGACGGCGGCGCGGGTGATGCCGCTCAGAATTTCGTGGCCAAGTTGCCGGGTGATGATTGTGTTGCCCTTCACGATATAGGCGTTGTTCGACGTGCCTTCGGTCACAACGCCGTCCTCCACCATCCACGCATCATGGGCGCCGGCCGCCTTGGCGGCCATCTTGCCCATCGAGGGGTACAGCAGTTGCACCGTCTTGATATCGCGCCGACCCCAACGTTGATCTTCGATCGAGATCACCTTCATGCCAACCTTCGCCATCGGGTTGTCCGCCAGCCCGGTTTTGGCTTGGGTGAACAGCACAATTGTTGGCGTCACCCCCTCGGGGTAGGCAAAATCTCGATCCGCTGCGCCACGGGTGATTTGCAGGTAGATCAGCCCTTCGGTGATGGTGTTGGCCCGCACAAGTTCACGGTGGATCGCCAGCAGCTCATCTTCCGTGGTCGGGTTGGCCATCTCCAACTCATCCAGGGACCGTTGTAGCCGCTTCGCATGGCCTGCAAAGTCGATCAGCTTGCCGTCGAGAACACTTGTGACCTCATAAACGCCATCGGCAAACAGGAAGCCCCGGTCAAAGATCGATACGGTCGCCTCATGTTCAGGCAGATAGGTTCCGTTCACATATACGGTTCGGGTCATCGGCGCGGCTCCTTCAAACGGCGGGTCATCCAAGGATTAGAGCGCAATCCCAAAAGTGGAAACCGGTTTTCGGAGAACCCTGCGCGGCAAAAGGTCAAAGCCGCGACAGGATCCGTTCAATGGCCCATTCGACGCGGGCAGCGGAAAAGGAATGGCCACCGTCAAACATACACAGATCAAGGATCGTCCCGGCCGCATTTTCCCGTGTAAAACAAGTCAGGCCCTCGGGCATCTCCTGTAACACGGTTGCACCCTGCTGCCCAAAATCGGCATACATCGACATGACATCATAGACATTGCCCTGCCGTGTCCCGGCAATTGCGCGGCCTTCCATCGGCACAACGGTATCAAGTTCGCCGTGGATATGGACCAGATCTGCCGCCGGGGTCGGGCAAGTGGCGGGGGCGCTTTGCCAAAAGGTGCCGGAATAGGGGATGAAACCCGCGAACCTGTCACCCATGGCGCAGGCGAGGGTCCATGTCATCATTCCGCCGGCGCTGAAGCCAGTGGCAATCATCCGGGTCTGGTCCAGATCAATCCGGGACGCGACGTCTTCGATCACAGCGGTGACGTAGTCATATTCCGCCGCTTCGGCCTGATCTGGTGCCTGTGGGCGGTGGGCGAGGTTCCAATCATCGGCGTCTGCGTTCATCGCAATGAACGCCATCCCCAGCCGGTCCGCCATGGCACGCAGGGCCTGGTTGCCCATCGCGCCGCCAGCAGAGCCGCGATAGCCGTGGGCGTGAAAGAAGGCCCCGACCGGGCCGTCGGTGTCAGGGACATAGAGGCGGTAGGTGCGGTCACCCGGAACGGCGCAATCGGTGTCCGGACCGCAGGCGAGGGCGGGGCTGGCGAGAAGTGCCAGGGTGCTGAGAAGTGCGAGAGTGCTGAGAAGTGCGGGGGGAGTGGCAAGGATGAAGCGCATGACAGGTCTCCGGTCAAAGTTGGGGCGGAGGATATAGGCTGACGTGCGCGGCGCACCCCACAAGGGCGTGATCTGGTTTTACTGTTGCTTTTGCCCGGCGACCGAATGGGGGCGCTGCCCCCAAACCCCCGGAATATTTAGGGCAAATGGAAGATGGCCGCAGGGTATTACCCCCAAAGCGCCGCCTCGGGAGGTGAACAACGGAGCCGTCAAAGCGCAGCGGCGGCCTGCGGTCTTCGGCCAACAGAAGCGGGCCGTCGAGGTCCACCAGGTCAGCCCCCTGAGCCACCAACATTGCGGGCGCCATGGCAAGGGACGACCCAACCATACAGCCGACCATCACCGTGTAGCCTTCGGCCCGCGCCGCATCCCGCAATGCCAACGCCTCGGTCAGCCCGCCGGTCTTGTCGAGTTTGATGTTGAGCATGTCGTACTTGCCTTTGAGGGCAGGCAGCGACGCGCGGGAGTGGCAGCTTTCGTCCGCGCACACCGGCAAGGGGCGTGCAATTTCGGCAAGCATATTGTCTTCACCGGCAGGCAGGGGTTGCTCCACCATCTGCACCCCAAGGCGCACCAGATGCGGGGCGAGGTCGGTGTAGACTTCGGCTGTCCAACCCTCATTTGCATCGACAATGATTGCGGCGTCAGGGGCGCCTTGGCGCACCGCTTCGAGCCGGGCCATGTCGTCCGGTGTTCCGAGTTTGATTTTCAGAAGCGGGCGAAAGGCGTGTTTGGCGGCAGAGGCGCGCATGTTCCGGGGGCTGTCCAGCGACAGGGTGAAGGCGCTGGTGACGGGACCGGGTGCGGGTTGGCGCAGAAGATCCCAGGCGCGGACCCCTTGAGTCTTTGCGTCCAGATCAATGAGCGCACAATCGACGGCATTACGGGCGGCACCTGCGGGCATCGCGGCAAGATTTCCACCCGCGATATACCCCTCGATCTGCGCGGCTACGCTATCCAGCGTTTCGCCGTAACGCCCGTAAGGCACACATTCGCCGCGCCCCACATGGCCATCCTGCTCGATATGTAACGTCAAGACCTTGGCCTCGGTGCGCGATCCACGAGAGATCGTGAAGACCTCGGCAAGGCGAAAACTGTCACGGGTGAGGCGCAGGGTGCGGGGGGTCATACCGCCTCCGGGACGCGAGGGATCATAGGGCCTCCAGCGCGTCACACAGGCGGGCCGCGCCCTGGCGAAACGGATCAGCGGTGGGCAGGCCCATGCGTTTTTCGATGTCGTGCAGACATTGCAGCGCCTCATCTTCTCCCAATGCGGCGGTGTTGACGGAAATGCCGACAACCTCTGCGTTCGGATTCGCGATCCGGGCCAGCGGCAGGGCGGTGTCACGCAGGGCCTCCAGAGTTGGGAGGGAATAGCTGGGGAGGCCGCGCATGTGCGTCCGTGTGGGTTCATGAGACAGGATCAGCGCATCGGGCTGACCGCCATGGATCAGCGCCAAAGTGACCCCGGAAAAGGAGATGTGGAACAGGCTGCCCTGGCCCTCGATCATGTCCCAGTGGTCGGCGTCATTGTCAGGGGTCAGCCATTCCACCGCGCCGGCCATGAAGTCGGCCACAACCGCATCCAGCGGGACGCCATCACCGGTAACCAGAATGCCAGTCTGACCCGTGGCGCGGAACGAGGATTTCAGGCCCCGCGCTTTCATCTCCTTATCCATCGCCAGCGCCGTGTACATTTTCCCGGCTGAGCAATCGGTGCCCACCGCAAGGCAGCGTTTGCCAGAACGTTTGATACCATTGGCGATTGGATAGGTCACCGAGGGGATACGTACATCATGTAACTCGCGGCCATATTCCCTGGCGACTGCAACAAGGTCAGGCTCATTCCGCAGCAAACTGTGCATGCCAGAGGCGATATCGAAGCCCTCAGACAACGCCTCGATCAACACTCGTTTCCAGGCGCTGGACATAGTGCCGCCCTGGTTTGCTACGCCAATTACCAACGTCTTTGCGCCGGATGCTTTGGCAGCGGCAAGGTCCATATCAGCGACCTTCACATCGGCTTTGCAGCCGTCCATGCGGAACTGCGCGATGACATTTTCGGGCCGCCAATCGCGGATACCCTGCGCAACTTTCGCGCCCAGTTGGTCAGGCGCGTCACCCAGAAACAAAAGATATGGCGTTTCGATCATGGAATGCCCCCCTTCTCCAAATTGACCAGCAGTTGCGGTAAATTACCCGCACCGTGGCGCAATTACTGCGAAATGATGGGTGAGCATGGGGCCATTGGCGGGAAAATATTGCGCCACTGGCCAAATAGATCGGAAAATTGTGCGTAACGCTCAGGTTTTGGACAGCAATCCCATGGGGCGTATGTCCGCAACTTCAAAATCAACCGGCGCGTTGTAAACGGCGGCGGTGTTGCGTTTGAAATCGTATCGCATCAGATCCCCGTCTTGGGACGAGGCAATAATCAGCGCCTGATAAAGATGCCGCGAGCCTTCATAGATGTCGATCAAGCCGCGCAGGCGCGGGGCCTCTTCTGCGCCGACGGCAAAGCCATCGTCGGACATTTCCAGAATCGCAAACGCCTCATCGCCGATGTGGACAGACCGGGTGGCACGTTTGCGCTTCACGTTGCGCTGGGACGCGGCCAGTTGGTCGCGGATCTCTTGGGGTAGGTATTCGGACATCGGGTTCTCTGACGTAAGTTTGGGTCACAGGGTGGGACCGTGACATTCTTTCATGTCAGGTCAATGACATATGTCCGGTTTTCGGGCGGCGGCGTGATGAGAATACCTGATCGAGGTGAACAAACCCTTGTTTCATTACACATCCCAAAACACCCATTGGGATATATTTTGCAAGAACGGGTGGGGTTTTGGCGCCCCCTGTGCGCCCCCCTGTGCGCGAATGCGGAGCCGCCCCTGCGCGAGGGTGCGTTTAAAGGTGCCCGCCAACCGCGTTACATAGGGTCCGAACAAAAATGGAGACGAAAATGGGGCTGCTGATCGACGGCACGTGGCACGACACCTGGTATGATACCAAAGGCTCCGGCGGTGCATTCAAACGCGCCGAGGCGCAGTTTCGCAATTGGATCACCGCTGATGGCAGTGCTGGCCCAAGCGGCGAGGGTGGGTTTGGCGCGGCAAGCGGGCATTACCACCTCTATGTCTCCCACGCCTGCCCGTGGGCCAATCGCACGCTGATCTTCCGTGCCCTCAAGGGGTTGCAGGAGCATATCGACATCTCGGTTGTGCATCCGGATATGCTGGAGGATGGCTGGCATTTCGGGACGGATTTTGACGGGGATGCGGGCGGGGCGACCGGCGGGGCCACGGACGGGGCGACCGGGGATACGCTTTACGGCCTGCCCTTCGCCCGTGACCTCTACACCAAAGCCCAACCCGGCGTGACAACCCGCGTGACGGTGCCGATCCTGTGGGACAAACACCGCGAGACCATCGTGTCCAATGAAAGTTCCGAGATCATTCGGATGTTCAACACCGCCTTCAACGGCATCACCGGCAACGTTGATGATTACTACCCCGACGCGCTTCGCCCTTACATTGATGAGGTGAACACCCGGATTTATTCCGAGGTCAACAACGGCGTCTACAAGTCGGGGTTTGCGACGACCCAAGGCGCCTATGACGCCGCCGTTCACACCCTGTTTGACGCGCTTGACTGGATTGAGGGGCTGCTGGCCGATAATCGCTACCTCACGGGGGGCAGGATCACCGAAGCTGACTGGCGCCTGTTCACCACCCTTGTGCGCTTCGATCTGGTCTATCATCTGCACTTCAAGTGTAACCGCAGGCGGATCGTCGATTACCCTAACCTCTGGGCCTACACGCGGGAATTGTATCAATGGCCGGGCATTGCCGAGACGGTGAATTTCAACCATATCGTGCGCCATTATCACTACAGCCACGACAGCATCAATCCGCACCGGATCATCCCAATCAATCCGCAGATCAATTGGGCAGAGCCCCATGGCCGGGGCGCATTGCAGGCGGCCTGATTTCCGCCTCATAAGGGGATATGAGCGACCCGTACCCAAAACGTGACCACGGCGGTGGTCTTGATGCTGCCGCGGCCCGGTTTGGTGGCGCGCGTGAGGACTGGCTTGATCTGTCCACCGGGATCAACCCGGTTGCCTATCCGGTTGGCGATGTGCCGCGGGATCTGTGGGGCAGGTTGCCTGATGAGGCGGCGATGACCCGCCTTTTGCACGCTGCACGCGCGTTTTGGGGGGTCCCTGACGAGGTTGAGATCATTGCCGCCGCCGGGGCCTCTGCGTTGATCGCGCGGATGCCCGATCTGGTGGACCTGGGGCAGCAGTCGGGGGCCTACATCCCGGCGCCCACCTATAATGAACACGCCGCCGCCTTTGCGGCGCGCGGCACGTTGGGCAATCCGCTGGACCCTGAAAACCCGGTTCATGTCTACGTGCACCCCAACAACCCTGATGGCCGTTTGTGGCCCGCTTCCGCGATTGGAAACCGCCCCCTGAGCATCGTCGACGAGAGCTTTTGTGACACTGTGCCCGAGCGCAGCCATATCGCCCTGGCAGGCCAACCCGGTGTCATTGTCCTCAAGAGTTTCGGCAAATTCTGGGGCCTTGCGGGGGTACGCCTTGGCTTTGCGATGGCCCTGCCGGCGACATTCTCACCGTCTGTCAGCCTTAGGGAGCTTCTGGGGCCTTGGCCGGTGTCTGGCCCGGCGCTGGAGATTGGTGCCCGAGCGCTGGAGGATCAGGAGTGGGCCGTTGCCACCCGCGCCCGTCTGTTCCGGGACGCCACGCGGCTGGATGTAATGATGCAGGCCGCCGGGGCAGAACTTGTGGGCGGCACGTCACTTTTTCGCACCTATTCCCTGCGAGAGGATGCGCGGATCTGGCAGGAACGGCTGGCCAGGCATCACATCTGGACCCGCATTTTCCCCTATTCCGCCACCTGGATACGTCTGGGCCTTCCGGGGGCTGAGGTGGATTGGGCACGGCTGGAGGCCGCCTTATGATCGCCACCGCGCCGCTTCTACTTGTGGCGATGGTGCTGGATGGTGTGGCGGGGGAACCGCGATGGCTCTGGTCGCGGGTGCCGCACCCTGTGGTCTTGATCGGGCAATTGATCGGGGCCTGTGACCGGCAGTTCAATTGCCGGGGTCATCGCCGCTTGAAGGGGGCGCTGGTCATGGCGGCGCTGGTCTGTGGGGCGCTGGCGCTTGGCTGGCTGATCGCCGCACTGCCGCTGGGATGGCTCTGGCAGATCCTCGGCGCAGCGATCTTGTTGGCGCAACGCTCCCTGGTGGATCATGTGACGGCTGTGGCTGATGGTCTTCGACGGTCGCTGACGGACGGACGTCGCTCGGTTGCAATGATTGTAGGGCGTGACACGGGTGATCTGGACAACCACGCCGTTGCCCGCGCCGCCATCGAAAGCGCGGCAGAGAACCTGTCGGACGGTGTGATCGCGCCCGCCTTCTGGTTCCTGATCGGTGGGTTGCCGGGGCTGTTGGTCTACAAAATCACCAACACCGCCGATTCGATGATTGGTCATCGGACGGCGCGCCATGAATCCTTCGGGTGGGCTGCCGCCCGCCTTGACGACCTGCTCAATTACATCCCGGCGCGCCTTACGGCGCTGCTGATCGGGCTGAGTCATGGGTTGGATAGCCTCCGCATCGCGCACCGCGACGGTGGCAAACACCGCTCGGTTAATGCGGGTTGGCCAGAGGCCGCGATGGCCCGCGCCCTTGGCCTGTCGCTGTCTGGTCCGCGCGTTTATGGCGGCGCAATGACCGATGACGCGATGCTGAACCCGGAGGGCACTCGGGATGCTACAGCTGCCGATATCAGCGCCGCTGTCCGGGTGCTTTGGCGCTGTTGGGGCACGCTCCTTGCTGCCATTGTGTTGATTTCGTTGATCTGACGCTTGCGAGCCCGGCTAACCGCGTTACTCTGCGCCCAAATTCAATTGACCAGAGGTCTTTCCCCCATGCGCATTCTCGCACCACTTCTTTTGTCTCTCACCCTCGGCACCGCCGCCCATGCACAGCAATGTGGCGGCGATTTCGGCGACTTCATTGAGGGCTTGCGGACCGAGGCCGCCCAACGGGGCCATAGCGCCGAGGTGATTGACGGTTTTTTCCGTCACGCCAGCTATTACCAGCGCGCGCTGGACGCGGACCGGCGGCAGGGCATTTTCACAATCCCCTTTACCGATTTCGCCCGCCGCCTGATCAGCCAGGGCCGTATGGATGCGGGTCGTCGCAACGCCGACCGCCAGGCCGCCACGTTTGCCGAGGTTGAACGGCGCTTCGGCGTTTCGCGCGGACTCCTGCTGGCGTTCTGGGCGTTCGAGACGGATTACGGCGCATTTCAGGGTGACTACAACACACTCGATTCGCTGGTGACGCTGGCCTTTGATTGCCGCCGCCCCGAGCTGTTCCGCCCCGAAGTATTCGGCGCTCTTGAGATGTTCGAGAACGGTGATTTTGATCCCGTGAACACCCAAGGCGCGTGGGCGGGTGAGATCGGCATGGTGCAAATGCTGCCCGAAGATATCGTCGCCCATGGCATCGACGGCGACGGCGACGGCCACGTTAACCTGCAAACCTCTGCCCCGGATGCGCTGATGTCGGGCGCGAATGTTCTCTCGTCCCTCGGCTGGCGCCCAAATGAGCCGTGGCTGGTGGAAATTACCGTGCCCGACAGCCTCGATTGGTATCAAACAGGTATCCACACCTCCCGGCGTATTTCGGAATGGGAAGCGGACGGTGTCAGCGCCCGCAGCGGTAGCCTGCCGATGCGCAATGCGCGGGCGTCGATCATCCTGCCTCAGGGCCGCAACGGTCCTGCCTTTATGGCGTACCAGAACTTCAACGTGCTGTTTGAGTGGAACCAGAGCTTCACCTACGTCCTGACCGCCGCCTATTTCGCCACCCGCCTTGAAGGCGCACCGGTGTTTGATGCGCGCAACCCTGATGCGGGCCTGAACGGAGACCAGATGCGCGCCCTTCAAACGGCGCTGGACGCACGTGGCTATGATGTGGGGCGTGTTGACGGCATCCTTGGTGCGGGCACCCGCGCTGCCGTGCGCGAAGAGCAGCGGCGGCTGGGTCTGCCCGCTGATGCATGGCCCACCCGCGCCTTGTTGAACGCGTTATGATGCGGGTGGGGCTAACCGCCGCCTTGACCGGATCTGCCTTGGCACAGGATGTGGCGGAGGATTTTCGCACGACCTAGCACGACCTAGTCGCGCTTTAGGCCACCAGCGCCTCAGCCTTTTTCAGATCAACGCTGACCAGTTGGCTGACGCCCTGCTCCCCCATGGTGACGCCAAACAGACGGTCCATCCGCGACATCGTGACGGCGTGGTGGGTGATGGTCAGGAACCGCGTGTTGGTCTGGCGGGTCATCTCGTCCAACATGTCGCAGAACCGGTTCACGTTGGCATCGTCCAGTGGCGCGTCAACCTCATCCAGCACACAAATTGGCGCGGGGTTGGCGAGGAACACGCCAAAGATCAGCGCCAGCGCGGTCAGGGTTTGCTCACCCCCTGACAACAGGCTGAGAGTGCTGAGTTTTTTGCCCGGAGGTTGGCACAGAATTTCCAGCCCGGCCTCCAGCGGATCATCGGATTCCACCAACACAAGCCGTGCCTCGCCGCCACCAAACAGATGGGTGAACAGACGCGAGAAGTTCACGTTCACCTCGTCAAACGCCTTCAACAGGCGCTCACGGCCTTCCTTGTTCAGACTGGCGATTCCGGTGCGCAACTTGGCAATCGCAGCCTCCAGATCGTTCTTTTCCGACGCGAGGGAATCATGTTCTTCCGCAACCTCCGTGGCGTCTTCTTCAGCGCGCAGGTTCACTGCGCCGAGGGCATCACGCTGACGGCGCAGACGCATCACATCCGCTTCAATCCGGTCGCCGGAGGGCATCGGATCGGGCAGATCACCGAGGCTGTCCAGCAACGTCTCGGGGGTCATCTCCTGCTCTTCCCCGATGCGATCAGCGGCGGCCAGTACGGCCTCCATCGCGGCATCCCGGCGGGCTTCGGACGCGGCGCGAACCTCACGCGCCTCTGACGCCGCGCGTTCGGTGTCACGTTCGGCGCCACTGGCGGCGCGCAGGTTCACCTCACCCACCGACAGCGCGTCAGCGGCGGCCGCTTTTCGCGCCTCGGCGTCTCTGATCTGAATCGCCAACGAATCGCGCCGGGCCGCAACTTCGGCGGGCTTCTGGCGGGCATCAGCCAGCGCCAATTCCGCCTCACCTTTGCGTTTCTCAAGCTCTGCCAGACGCGTGGCGGCATTGTTCAGGCGGTTTTGCCAGTTGGCAACGTCCTGCCCAATCTTCCCGAGGCGGGAGACGCGATCTTCGCCGTCCCGTTTGACCTGATCAAAGGCCGCGCGGCGCGCCAACATTGTCATCCGCGCGGCTTCAACGGTGGTTTTCACATCAGCCAGGCGTTCCCGCACCGCGTTCAGATCGTCGAGTTCCGCCAATGAATCCTGCGCGCGAGTGAGTTCCGCGCGGGCCGTGTCCGCCTCTTCGCCGTGACGTGAGGCGGTCAGGCGCAGGGTTTCCAGCTTGCCATCAAGAACGCTTTGGTCCGCCTCCGCACGGGCGGCAGAACGGCTGGCCTGGCTTAACTGTGTTTCGGCGTCACGCCGCGCCGCGCGCGCGGATTTATCAGCCTCTGTCAGATGGTTAAGGCGGTCGGCCAGCGCTTCGTGGGCGGCCTTGGCATCATCAGCAACGGCGCGGGCGCGGGTCCGCTCAGCCTCCAACTCGATCAGCCGGTTGGCCTGCTCCAGCCGCCGCGCGGCTGTGGAAACTGCATCAGCAGCGGCGACAGCAAACCCGTCCCAGCGCCACAAATCACCCGCACGGCTGACAAGGCGTTGGCCCGGTTGCAACATCGGCTGAAGCCGTGGGCCGTCTGCGGCATCCACAAGCCCGATCTGCGACAAACGACGGGCCAGAACCGCTGGCGCCTGGGCCACATCGCTGGCTTGCTGAGCGCCTGTGGGCAACGGTGATGTGGCGTCGTATCCCGGTAAATCTGTCCAGCCGGTTGCCCCCGGCAGGTCCGCGCGGGCGGCCTTCAGATCATCCGACAACGCCGCACCAATTGCGGCCTCAAACCCCGGCGCGACGCGGATTTCGTCGAGGATCTGATCGCCATCACCCCGGTCCCGCTCCAACACCCGTGCAAGCGCGGAAACCTCGGCATCCAACGTCCCGGCGCGGCCTTCGGCTTCGGACCGGGTGGAGCGCGCATCGGTTTCCACCACCTGGGCCTCGGCGCGCGCGGCTTCGGTTTCCAGCAAGGTGTCTTCGGCGCGGGCGGCCAGGTCTGTGGCGCGGGTCAGGGCATCAGCGGCGTCTTCCGCTTCGCGCTTGAGGGTAATGAGATGATCCGCCGCCTCTGACGCGGCTGTCTGCGCGGTGCGCGCGTCGGTTTCATTGCGGGTGACGGCTTTCCCGGCCTCTCCAATCCGGCGCTCAATCGCGTGGTGGCGGGCGGCCAGAGCGGCGGATTGCTCGGTCAAATCAGAGAGTTCCGCCTCTTGACCGGCCAGAACACTGCGCGCGTCGGTTACCGCATCACGGGTGTCCGCAAGCCGTTGGTCCTGGCCTTTTTGGGCGGCCTGAAGGTCCGCCCGCTCAGTTTGCAGGCGCAAAACTGTCTCACCTGCATCAGCGTTCAATGCGTCTTCCCGCGCCCGGTCGCGGTCAATCTGGATGATGCGATTGGACAGTGTTTCAACGGCTGCGGCGGCGCGATCTGCCTCGGCTTGCAGGCTGTCGCGTTCCACCATCAGGCGCTGCAAAACGGCGGCGGCGATGGTATCTTCTTCGCGCAACGGTGGCAGGGCATCTTCCGCCGATTCGCGAGCTGCCACGGCCTCCCTTGCGGCGGCTTCGGCCTGTGCTGCCCCAGTCAAACCAGCGCGCAACGCCTCCTCAGCGCGCAGGCGTGCGGCGTCGGCGTCGCGCCAGCGAACAAACAGCAGCAGGCCCTCGGCAAGGCGCAACCCGGACCCGATTTCCCGATACCGGGCGGCCTGTTTTGCCTGCCTTGCCAGGGCGTTAAGCTGCGAGGACAGTTGATCAAGCACATCGTCGATCCGGGCCAGATTGGCGTCTGCCGCCTTTAATTTCAGCTCGGCTTCATGGCGGCGTTGATAGAGGCCAGAGATGCCCGCAGCCTCTTCCAACACCCGACGGCGGGCCTTTGGCCTTGCGTTGATCAGCTCTGAAATCTGGCCCTGACGGACCAATGCGGGGCTGTGTGCGCCGGTAGAGGCGTCGGCAAACAACATCGAAACATCGCGGGCGCGGACGTCTTTTCCGTTTAGTTTGTAAGCACTTCCGGCATCACGGGTGATGCGGCGGACGATGTCGATCCTGTCCTCGTCGTTGAAGCCGGACGGCGCGAGCCGGTCTTCGTTGTCTATCTGAAGCGAGACCTCAGCGAAGTTGCGCGCGGGCCGGGTTGCGGTGCCGCCGAAGATCACATCCTCCATCCCGGCGCCCCGCATCGCGGTGGGGCGATTTTCGCCCATAACCCAGCGTAACGCCTCAAGAAGGTTGGATTTTCCACACCCGTTGGGGCCGACAACACCTGTCAAACCATCGGCGATCACCAGGTCGGTGGGATCGACGAAAGATTTAAAGCCGTTAAGCCTGAGCTTCGTGAAGCGCACGTGTGCCTGCCTCGTTCAATGACGATTCCGTTAATGGGCAGTGTCCCGGCGTGAAGCGGTTGAGTCAACGCATATGGGGCGTATATCGTGCGTATCGGCGGGTTATCCCCAAGATATATGGGTGCGGTCGAAATCTATGTTTGCCTGTGGGGCAGGCCGCAAGTGCCCGGTTTTGCGAAGGAGCCGATCCGGAACCGTCGCAGAAAGAAAAGTGCCCCCCCCGCACAGCACACCTTACGGCGATCATGGAGGTTGCAGACTTAGCAGATCAGATCCGCGCGCATAACGGATTGGTCGCCCCGCAGGGTGTCCGTATCGACCTCGCACCCGGTTGCTTGCTCCATCGCCTGCTCTGCACGGATTACGATGGCCCCGATGGCGGGGAACGCCATGGTGTTTGTGCGGATCGCCTCAGCCCGATTGCCGTTTTGACGGACCGAGAATTCAGCCCCATCCACCACGACACGTGTGGCCTCTTGCCCCATCATCGCGGGTGAAGGGCTGTCACAGGCCGCAAGAGGAAAGATGAGGAGGGCAAGGGTAAGAAGGCGCATCCTGGAGGCATCGCGCATCTTGGTTAACAAACCGTTACTGCAACACCTGCAACGTAACGTGATGGTGTGGTTGAGATGCTGCAGTTGCAGTGTTATATTTCATGCATTCCCGGCGCCGGGGCATTCCAGGCGCGTCTTAAAGGAGGACCGGGTCCTGACCGGACTTAACCAAGCAGTGGCCAAGACCGCTGCCGCACTGACGCCACGCGCGCGTGCCCAAGCCGCTTACACCAGCGAAGAGCTGTTGGAGCGTATTATGAAATCTCTTGATGACGACAAAGCCGAAGACGTCGTGCAGATTGATCTGCGCGGAAAGTCCTCGATTGGCGACTACATGGTCGTGGCTTCTGGCCGGTCGACCCGGCAAGTGTCTGCAATGGCTGAAAAATTGGCGGAAAAGCTGAAGGATGATTTCGGATTGCTGTCGAAGATCGAGGGCAAGGAAACTGGTGATTGGGTGCTGATTGATACGGCGGATGTGATCGTTCACATTTTCCGGCCTGAGGTGCGGGAATTTTACCAGCTGGAAAAGATGTGGCAGCCGGAAGCGGCGGCGGCGTCGTCCTGACGCACCGCTTGTGAAGGTCCATATTTGTGTTGTCGGCCGCCTTCGGGGCGGGCCGGAAAAAGCGCTGATTGACGACTATTTGGGGCGATTCGACAAAACAGGCCGCGGCCTGGGGCTTTCGCTTGGGCAGGTGATTGAGGTTGAGGACCGCAAAGGTGGCGGGATGGCGGCGGAAGCCGCGTTGATCCGTCAGCGGCTTCCCGGTGCGGCGTATTGGGTGATGGATGAGCGCGGAGAGGTCATGACATCACCTTCGTTTGCCGAGCATCTGGGTGCGCAGCGGGATCGCGGCATCGGTGATCTGGCGCTGGTGATTGGTGGGGCGGACGGGATTGATCCGTCATTACGGGCGGATGCCGGATTGGCGATTTCGTTCGGCAAAATGGTGTGGCCTCATATGTTGGCGCGGGTGATGTTAAGTGAGCAATTGTACCGTGCGGCCTCGATTCTGGCGGGCAGCCCGTATCACCGGACGTGACCCGGGGAGGTCTGATCACGCAAGGGAATCCAAAAACCGGCACCACTTTTCGGTGTGCGCTTAACGCATCAGAATCGTCTGGCGATGGCGGCGCAACAGCAACAGCCCGAACATCAACGGCACCATCGCCCAGATCAGCATGAGTGGAATGGAGATGAATTCCGGTGAATATGTCGGGTAAACCCCTTGGCGAAACATCGCGGTGAAGTGAATCCACGGCATCCACTCCAACACCGATTGCAGGGTGGGGGAGAGGTCTTCGTACAAGAAGAACACCCCCGCCGCGATTAGAAGCGGCCGCGTGGCGATGGCCCAGATCGAGCCATAAACGGGGAACAACCCAACCAGCGCGCAGTTTAACGTGCCGTGGCCGAGGCCAAGTAATGCCGCCAATCCCATGGACATGACCATATGGCGAAACTCAAGCACCGCAGTGGCGTCGGTAAATTCCAACACACAAAACAGCACGATGGAGCCGACGGTCACGCTTGTCAGCGCGTTGAGGAAAAACCGCGCCAGGATCGCGTCGAGCCAGTTCACCGCCGGGTACATCAACAGCGGTTTGGAGAAGCTGAGCGCGCCCATAACCGTGACGAGGGTCAGGCTGTAAAGCAGGAACGGCAGGTATCCGGTGGTGTAAAACAGCAGGAATGAATTGCCCAGCGACGGGCTGCGCAGCAGCAGGGAGAAGACAAATGCCATCAGCAGCAACGCGCCGGCGGGTTCGACCACTGCCCAGATGAAGCCACCCGGCGATTTTCCGTACCGGGTCGACATCTCACGTAACATCAGCGCGATGATCGCGCGGCCACTTGCAAAGCTTTGGGCGCGGGTCTTTTTGCGCGGCCTTTGGGGGCCGGGGCGAGGCAACGCCACCAGGTTATCGGGCAGGGGTTGGGGAATATTGGCCGCCAAGGGGCGCCTCCGACTCTGTAGCTGTCCTGGCCACAATCCTGGCGTAACTGGCTTAATGTGACATTAAGACAAACACTCTAATTCCTTGGACCACACCCGACCCGTTTGTGAGGAGTGCCCAGAGAATGACAGATGCCGCACAACCTGTGGCGCTTGGGTCAAGCGTACCGAAAATGCCGCAAGCGCCAACCATCGGGCGGCGGATCCGGGTGAATGCGACGCCCGCAAGCCCGGCCCGAATGCGCAAGCGACATTGGGGGATACTGGCCTCACTTGTGCTGCTGGTGATCGCACCTTTTGCGGCGGTGACGTACTATCTCTATTGGGTTTCGGTTGATCAATATGCCTCTGGCACCGGGTTCACCGTGCGCCAGAATGAGGCGGGCGCGGCGACGGATGTGCTGGGCGGGCTGGCCGCGTTTACCGGCGGCGGCGGGCAAGCGGATGCGGATATCCTGTTTGAGTTCATCGCCAGCCAGGAGATTGTGCAACGGCTGGATGCACAATTGGACCTCGTCGCACACTATAGTGCGCCTTACGCCGATGATCCGGCCTTTGCGCTGTCACCTGATGCTACAATTGAGGGGCTGGTGGATCACTGGCAACGGATTGTGCGGATCAGTTACAGCCAATCCTCTGGCCTGATCGAGTTGCGCGTCCTGGCGTTTGATCCGCAAATGGCTCGCGATATCGCTCGCGCTATCATCACAGAGAGTCAGGCGTTGGTGAACGGGCTGAACGGCACCGCCCGCGCCGATGCAATGCGGTTTGCGGAGCAGGATCTGGACGCCGCGCTGACCCGCCTGCGGACGGCACGAGAGGCGTTGACCGAATTTCGAACCCGCACCCAGATTGTGGACCCAGAAAGTGATTTGCAGGGGCGGATGGGGGTTCTCAACAACCTGCAACAGCAACTGGCCGAATCACTGGTCGAGAATGATCTGCTAAGTGAGAACACCGGCAACCCCAACGATCCGCGCCTGCGCCAATCGGCGCAACGCATTGACGTGATCCGCGAACGTATCCTGCGTGAGCGGGAGAATTTTACCTCCGCTGATGTGCAGGTGGGTGGCATGGATTACCCAACCCTGATCGCCGAATTTGAAGGCCTGGTTGTGGATCGCGAATACGCGCAGGAAAGTTACCGCGCCGCGCTGGCGGGTCTGGATCTGGCGCGCACCAACACCACACGCCAAAGCCGCTACCTGGCGGTCTACATCCAGCCGACCCTCCCCGAGATGGCTGAATTCCCCCGGCGCGACGCGATCCTGGGCCTTGCCGGGCTGTTCCTTGTGCTGGGCTGGTCGATTCTGGCGCTGGTCTATTATTCGATCCGCGACCGGCAATGACACGCCATGATCCGGTTTGAAAATCTGACCAAGAGCTTCCGGGTCGCGCGGTCGCGTCGGGTGGTGATCGACGATCTGAACCTGACGTTACCCACGGGACGGTCGCTGGCGCTACTGGGCCGCAATGGCGCCGGCAAATCGACGCTGATGCAGATCATCGCGGGGAATATGCGCGCCGATCGGGGGCGGGTGGTGTCAGATGGCACAATCAGCTGGCCGGTTGGGTTCGCCGGGTCGTTCCATCCCGAGCTGACGGGGGCGCAAAACACGCGCTTCATTGCGCGGGTTTACGGTGTCGATACCGGAGAGCTGGCCGACTTCGTCCGTGACTTCGCGGAGCTGGGGTCACATTTCTTCATGCCGGTGCGCACCTACTCCTCAGGAATGCGGTCCCGCCTGACGTTTGGCCTGTCGATGGGAATCGAGTTTGATACCTACCTGGTGGATGAGGTCACGTCCGCCGGCGATGTCGCATTTCGAACAAAATCCAAACGCCTCTTTGCAACCCGAATGGAGCGCTCTGGCGCCATCATGGTAAACCATAATCTGGGCGAATTGCGGGAATATTGTGATGCCGCCTTGGTGCTTGAAGGTGGCCGATTGACCTATTTTGATGACCTGGAAGAGGCCATCACGTTACATAAGGCCAATATGGGTCACTAGGCCAATAGTGGTAAACCAAACCTCCACGAATTTGTGCAATTCGCCGTGGGTCCGACACAAATCCGCAAAAACTTCGCACCACCTCATCGTCAGTTTAGCCGTCGAGCAACGGGTAAATTGGAAGCAACATGCCGACTATGGTGGTTCAAGGACAGGTCCAGACCGGTCAGGCGGCCCTGGATTTTGGGATCACCGATTTGATGGTGATGGAGCACAACGGCGTCCCTATCCTTTACGCAAGTTCGGGACAAACCGGGGGTCTGACAGCGTTTGACCTTGGCGTCAGCGGCACCGCCAGTTTCCTCGATTCCGCAATGTATAACAGCGCCTGGTCCGATGGCGCATTGCGCAGTCTGACGTTGCTGGATGTGAACGGTGTGCTCAGCATCGCGGTTGCCGGATCGGGCGAAGATCAACTGTATCTCTATGATTTGAACAGCGATGGCTCCATCGGGGCGGCGCTGCAAATGTCCGGAATGTCGCCGTCGATCAACCGGCTTCTGGATGTGGACCAAACGGACACCTCAATGCTGTTCATGGCTGACACCGGCGCGTCCACAATCCGCGGCTTTTCGATCACGTCCAACGGGTCGCTGTCCCAGGCGATGTCGGTGACCGACACATCCTCCACCTACGCGGCGGAAGTTATGGCGATCGGCTCGGCTCGGGTTTTGAATAACGACTACATGATCGGCGCCAGCCAGATGGAAAAGGGCGTGTCGGTCTATCGCATGGATGGCGCGACGCTGGTCAACACCGGCAACGCGGGTGTGAACGAGGGACTCGGCATCATGACGCCAACAGCCATGGAAGTGGTTGAGATCGGCGGGCGCAGCTTCATCCTGCTGGCGTCTGCCCCCAATGATGGCCAGGGCCAATCAGGCGCGATCACGGTGATGGAACTGGCCCAGGACGGCAGCCTTGTCGCCACCGACCACGTCATCGACACCGGCGCCACCCGTTTCGGTAACGTTCAATCGCTGGAAGTGGTGGAGGCGGATGGCCGGACCTATGTGATGGCCGGTGGCGGCGACGATGGCCTGACCCTGTTTGTCCTGCTGCCCCACGGACGGTTGCAACTTCTCAGCACGATCAGCGGCGAAGCGGGTCTGGAGAATGTCAGCTCGATGGCGGCAAATTATTCGGGTGGCAGCCTGCATATGTATGTGACCTCAGAGGTTGAGGGCGGGTTCATCCAGATCTCGGCTGACGTGTCCAATCAGGGCGTTCTCATCGAAGGTGACCATTCCGGTGGTACGATCAATGGTGGCGGGTTGGATGATATCCTGATTGGCGGCGCGCAAAACGACAGCATTCAAGGCAACGGCGGTGACGATCTGTTGGAGGACGGGCTGGGCGTTGACACCCTGAACGGCGGCAACGGCGCAGATATCTATATCCTGCGTTCGGATTTCACCCATGACGTGATCCAGGATTTCCAACCCAATGAGGACCGTCTGGATCTGTCCGCCTGGCCGATGTTCTATGATCCGGCGCAGATTGGTTACACCGCAACTGCCAATGGTGCGATCCTCGATTGGCGCGGCGAAACCCTGGAAATCATCACCCGTAACGGCCAGACACTGAGCTTTGCGCAAGTTGAGGCTGCGATCATGGCCTCCCCCGACCGGGTGCCGGATTTCTCCAGCTATGGCGGTAATGACGGAAACCAACTGATCAACGGCACCGCGATCAACGACGCTGTTGCGGCCGGTGCAGGCCACGACACGGTCAACGGTCTTGCCGGTGATGATTACATTGACGGCGGCGCGGGTTGGGATTCGGTTAACGGCGGCGGCGGCAATGACACCATCGTCCTTGGGTCCGGCAACGATTACGCCTCAGGTGGCGACAACAACGATCTGATTTACGGTGGCGCGGGTGGTGATGAGTTGTGGGGTGGCAGCCAGGGTGACACGATTTATGGCGGCGACGGTGGTGATGTGATCCGCGGCCAACGCGGTAATGACCTGCTGTTCGGCGGCGCCTCGAACGATGTTATTCTGGGGGACAATAACGAAGACACAATATACGGCGAAGCTGGCAATGACGCGCTGCGCGGCGGCAATGGCCATGATGAGATCTACGGCGGTATCGGCAATGACCGCCTGTTTGGGGCCAACGGTAACGACACGATTTATGGCGGCACCGGCGATGATCTGATCCGCGCCGGGTTTCAGGCCGATCTGGCTTATGGCGACGAGGGGGATGATTACCTTGTGGGCGGGGGCGGCAATGACACATTGGTCGGCGGTGCGGGAAACGACACCATGGAGGGCAATTTCAACGCTGATCACTTTGTGTTTGATGACAACCACGGACAAGACGTGATCCGCGATTTCGATGCGAACTGGAATCCCGAAAAGCTGGTCTTCAGCGGTCATTCCATGATGAATTCTTACGGAGACGTCATGAGCGCCTCGGTGCAACAGGGGGCGGATGTGGTGATCAACACCGGCGGTGGCAATTCCATTCTACTTGAGGGTGTGCAGCTGGGTGATCTACATGCGCAGGACTTTCTGTTTTGAGGGCCTGGCCGTCTTGTTCAAGAATGGTTTTGTACAGAGTCGCAAGCTCATCCGCCTGTTGGGCGGCGGTGCGCAGGTTGGGTTTGCCGAGGGGTGCCTGGCTGTAACGGGTGGGGTTGGCGTCGATTCGGGCCAGCACATCACCAAGGGCGCGGTGATCGTCCACCGGGACAACATGGCCGGTGACTCCTTCCGCGATATCGGCGCCGATCGCGCCCCGATCAGAGGCCACAACCCATAAGCCCAGCGCCAACGCCTCACGGGCCACAAGGCCGTAGCTTTCGGGCCAGGTCGATGGGGCCATCAACACGTCAAACGCCCCATAAAGTGCGCCGACTTCGGCCTGCGGTTGGCGCGGGATACGGCGGACGGGAGTGGTATTCCAGACCTCCTCAATCTCTGCTCCGGGTGCTAAGGCGTGATCGACAATCAGCAGATCGAGGTTGTCATAAGCGCGTGCCGTCAGTGCCGCGCGCAGAAGGTCATAGCCCTTGTGCCGCGTCGCGCCGCCGATCAGGCCAAGGCGCACCCGGCCTTTGGGGCCGTCTTTGCGGATTCGTTTGGGCAGGTTCGACACCCCGTTCGGGAGCGCCTGCACATTGGGTAACCCGATATCGCGGTGCAGCTTCGCAAACGGCTCGGACACCGCAAGAAGGGCGGCGGCATCGGTCAGGCAGCGCCGGGTGATCTGGACCCTCTCGGGGCGAGTGGGTGTGTCAGCGTGAAAATCATACATTGCGGGGGTGCCGTCCGGGCCGAGGATGAATTGATGCGGAGAACACCACCACCCGTCGTGTAATGTCAGCACGTATGGAATGCCGCGCTTGCGGCAGAGGTCGATGAGTCCCGCACCAAGCCTTTGCATGCAGTGGAAATGCACAATGTCGGGAGTGATGTGGTCCAGCAGCGCCTCAACCCGCGTGTCCATCACCGGATCGCTGATTGCGCGTTCATTGACGCCATCCGCGGCGGTCACAGCCCAGATCCGCGCCCCGGAGTGGCTGACGGCTTGCACGTGGTGTGGGGTTTTCCCGCCCTCAAGCGTGGTAAGAATGTCGATCTCGAATTCGTCGCCATATCGGGTCAGCAGGTGGGTCACATTGTCAGCCACCACACGGGTGGCCCCGCCGATATCCTGGGGCGGGTAGAAGACGTTCACCACAAGGAGTTTGGGTTTTGGTGCGGTGCGTGTGGCAGCCATATTCCTGGCCAGCGCGGCGCCCATTTTGTCGATGGCGCAATTGTGCAGCACTCGTTTTTGGGCGGTTTTGCCGATGCGGGTGCGCAGGGCGGGGTCATCCACAAGGCGCAGGAGGGTCTGGGTGAAACTCTCCGTATCGGCGGCAAGGAAGCCGGTTTCGCCGTGCTCAATGGCGGCGTCCATCACCGGAGTCGGGCTGACAACCGACGGGATGGCGAACATTGCAGGCTCGGACCACTTCAGCTCGGACTTGGCATCAGTGATGGCGGAGCGGGTGAGGACCGACAGCGCCACATCCGCCTGCGCCAGTTCGGCGGCGTAACACTCAAAATCCCGGATCGGGGGGATCACCGTGACATCCGGGTGGGACCGGTTCAGGTGGGTGAGGTCGGGGAAATCACCCATCAGGCGGATCTCGACCTGGCCGGGGCGATCTTGCAGCACACGGGCAAGGGCGGGTTCCAGAATGTCGCGGAAATCCGCCTTATGGGCCTTGGTGCCAGAGCCGTAGAGCAGCACAACCTTGCCGGAGGGTTTGGGGCGGGCGGCGCGCATCGCGGCCATGTGGGCAAGGCCAAGGGCGTTGCGATGGGTGAAAGCGGTGCCACTACGGGTCAGCGGCGCGAGGGCCTGGCGGATTGGCTCGGTCGAGGCGATGCCCACATCGCACAGGCGCGCAGCGGCGGCGAACAGCGGCACGCCGCAGGCAATGCTGGCGTGTTGGGTGGCGTTGATCTGGCCTGCATACGTCGCCAGCGGCGGTGGAAAATGTGCGGTGTCGAAGATCAGATCGTCAATGTCGTAGAACGTGGCGATGCCCTGACGGGCGGCGTCAATCATCAGCTCTGCGATATGGGGGAAGGCGGGATTGCGCTGGAATATCACCGCGTCATATTGTGCCAGATCGCCGTGTAACGCGGCCACATCGCGGCTTTGCAGGAATATTTTTGTAAAAATTCCGTGGGCGCGGAGTTGGTCAGCCTTTTGGTCCGCCCGGTAGAGTTTACATTGATAGAGGTCGTCATTGGCAAGGATCGCCACGCGCCGGATCACCCCCGCCCGGGGCAGGGGATCAGGTGGCGGGGCGTAGAGGGTGATGGCGCGAGTCAGGAGGTTTTGGACCTCTGCCACACCTTTCGAGGCTGTTTGGCTTTGCAGGTCCGACCAGATCCGCTCAAAGACCATACGCCCCACGGTTGCGGCGCGGCACCGGAGCGCCACGTCACCCGCAGCGGCGGTGGGCAGGCTTGCAGCCAAATGTAACGCCTCATCCAGATTGCCATCCGCCAATGATAATTCCGCCAGAGTCACCCGGTTTGCACCGCTGTCGAAATCGGCGGGAGGAATGCGGCGCAGCGCAATCTCGCGCGGCAATTGGCCTTGTCCGTGGATCAGGTCGGCAAGGTCAACGGCAGCGCAGGGATCATCAGGAGCAGCGTTAAGCACTTGAGTTAGCAGGGTTTCCGCGCTGCCGCCTGCGCCGTTGCGCCGCTTGAGGCGCGCAAGGTCGATCAGGAAGCTGCGGATTGCAGGATTGCGGGCATCCAGCGCATATATCCCCCGCCCGGGCAGGCGGATCATATCGCCGAGTTGGCCGCCGGAGGTTGCCGACACAGCCGCTGGCAGCCGCAACCCGTAGCTCGCCAGCGCCCAGGCGGCGGCGTTTGCATGGACCCCGGCGCGCAGGCCGATACGTGCCCAATGGCGCGGCAGCGCGTCGTCGTTTTTGGGCGCGGTCAGTGCCTGTTCTGCCAATGTGGCGCGGTAGAAGGCGGGGTTGAGATGGTGATCGGGATCGGCGGGGATACCAGCGTCCAACCCGGTTTCGGCGAAGTGGCGGATACATGACAGCCGGTCCGGGGCGGGCAGGGGAAGTTGAGCGGCATCCAGGGCGGCGAAGTAAAGCTCATGGTGGAAGATGTTCGTCAGAGCTGGCCCGTGGAGGCCAAGGCTCAGCCAAAGGTCGCGTTCACACAGCACAACCTCGGCCACAGGAACACCGCGTTGCAGAAGTTCGCGCGCCGCTTCGGGTGCTGTCATTTTCTCGTGCAGCGAGTGGCCTATAACCCGCGCGACGAAACCGGCATCCCAAGTGTCTGCGCAACCCTGCCGCCCCTCGGGCAGACCAAATTCGAGGTAGTGAAACACCGCTTCAACCGGATCATCAACGCAATCCGCGACGTCCGGGTTGTTGGTCAGATACGCACCCACGCCAAAGCCGTTTTGCAGCTTCGCGGTGCGGGGGTGGCGGGCAAATATCACCTCTGCCGTTTCTGACTGCCGGGCGTTTGCCAGCCAGTCTTGCCAAGTGTCACGGTGCCCGTGGGTGGTCAGCAGGCCGCCGTATGGAACACTGGGGGGATCAACCCGCCGGGTCAGGCCACGCAGGACTTGTGTTACATACATAAGCGCCTTTCTGGCTGCATTCTCATGCGTCCTCATGGGTCGGGGCATGTCAGCAGCGGCGACCCGCGTGGTATGCCTTGCGCGCTTGCAGCGCCCTTGCCTCATCCATAGAACGTTTTGGTAAAGGAGACCCTAACGATGACCCTAACGCCGCGCCCCGTTGTTCTGTGTATTCTGGATGGTTGGGGCATTGGGCAGACGTCTGATGACAACGCACCGTTGCTGGCCGCGACGCCGGTGATGGATCACCTGATGGCGACGTGTCCCAACGCGACGTTGCTGACCCACGGGTGTGATGTGGGCCTGCCTGAAGGGCAGATGGGGAACTCGGAAGTCGGGCACACCAATATCGGCGCGGGCCGGGTGGTGAAGATGGATCTGGTGGAGATCAATGATTCGATAGCGGCAGGTGAGTTCGCGGTGCGGCCTGCTTTGGTCTCATTTATCGAGACCCTGAAGGCGTCTGGCGGCACAGCGCATCTGATCGGGCTGGTCAGCGACGGCGGTGTGCATTCGCAACTGGCGCATCTGGAGGCTGCGGTTGCGGTGCTGGTTGCGGCGGGGGTGCCGGTGGCGCTCCACGCCATCACCGATGGACGTGACGTGGCGCCGAAATCGGCGGACCGGTTTCTGGGTGGACTGCTCAAGCGGCTGCCGGAAGGGGCGAAGATTGCCACTGTTCTGGGCCGTTACTTTGCCATGGACCGCGACAATCGCTGGGACCGGGTGGAACGCGCGTATGCCGCCATGGTGCTTGGCCATGGTGACGCGGCTATTGATGCTTTGGCCGCTGTCAGTGCCGCCTATGCTGCTGATAAAACGGATGAGTTTATCCCTCCGAGCATTGTGGGGGACTATACGGGCATGGCCGATGGTGACGGGATATTCATGCTGAGCTACCGGGCGGACCGGGCGCGGGAAATTCTTGCGGCGATCGGTGATCCGGGCTTTGACGCCTTCGATGTGTCAGGGCGGCCGGACTTCGCGGCGAAGCTGGGTATGGTCGATTACTCCAAATCACATGATTCCTACATGACCGCTGTGTTCCCCAAACAGCAGATCGTGAACACCTTGGGGGCGTGGGTTGCCAAGGCGGGCCTGCGCCAGTTCCGCCTGGCTGAGACCGAGAAATACCCCCACGTGACGTTCTTCCTCAACGGCGGGGTTGAGGTGCCGGAGATCGGTGAAGAGCGCTACCTGGCGCAATCACCCAACGTCGCCACCTATGACCTTCAGCCCGAGATGAGTGCGGATGAGGTGACCGAGCATTTGGTGGCTGCGATCCGGGATCGCCATGACCTGATTGTGGTGAACTACGCGAACCCCGACATGGTCGGGCACACCGGTGATCTGAAAGCCGCGATAACCGCATGTGAGACGGTGGATGCCGACCTGGGCCAAGTGCTTGCCGCGCTGAATGAGGTGGGCGGCGCAATGATTGTCTGCGCGGACCACGGGAATTGTGAGACAATGCTGGATCCGGTGACCGGCGGGCCCCATACCGCCCATACAACGAACCTTGTGCCGGTTATCATGGTTGGGGGGCCGGACGGTGCTGGCCTGCGGAACGGGCGGTTGGCGGACCTCGCGCCCAGCCTGTTGCAGTTGATGGGGCTGGAACAGCCAGCTGAGATGACCGGGGAGAGCTTGCTGACATGATCCGCGCGTTTGTCCTCCTGATGGCCCTCACGGGGACCGCGACGGCACAACCCGACCCGGCCATGACGGCCCGTGAGGCCAGCCGGATGCTGGAGGATGCGGCCACCGCCCTGCAAGACGCCGACGGCGCGCGGGACCGGGTGGAAGCCCTGACCGAGACAGTGCGGGCCTATGAACACGGCCTCGATGCGCTCCGCGCCGGTATCCGCAACGCGGCGCTGCGTGAACGCACAATCCTGCTGGTGTTCGAGGCCGAACGAGAGCGCCTCGCGCGCCTGATCGGGGTTCTGCAACGGATCGAGGACGCACCTGCGCCCGCCATGCTGCTACATCCGGAGGGCCCGCTGGGCACCGCGCGGCTGGGTATGATTGTGGCGGATGTCACCCCTGCCGTGGCCCGAGAGGCGCGGATATTGCGGGAACAGTTGGAAGAACTCGCCGTGATGCGTGCGTTGCAAGACGGCGCGGTGGGACAGCTGGAGGCCGCCCTGACTGGCGCACAAGAAGCGCGATCCGCGTTAAGCCAGGCGATCGCCGACCGGGTGGACTTGCCAGAACGGTTCTCGCTCGACAACGACGCCATGCGCCAAATCCTTGAAAGTGTGGACAGCCTTGGCAGCTTCGCCACCACATTGGGAGAGACCCCGGCAGAGACCACAGCGGGCCTACCAGACTTCGAATCCGCACGTGGCACACTGCGCCTCCCGGCCCTTGGCGCGCTGCTGCGGCGCTTTAACGAGGCCGACGCGACGGGCATCAACCGCCCCGGTGTCCTGTATGCCGTGCCGCCCCGCGCCCTGCTGATATCCCCCTGGCCCGCCTCTATCCGCTACGCCGGACCGCTGCTTGATTACGGAAATGTCATTATCCTGGAGCCGCAAGCGGACTATCTACTTATTCTGGCCGGGGCAGGTGACTTGTTCGTGACCGCCGGAGAACTGGTTCGCGCAGACGCTCCTTTAGGGTTAATGCCGGATGGGAATGGCGAAACTGGAACGGAATTGATCGTTTCCGACGCGCTTGGCGGTGGCGCCGGGCTTACGGAAACGCTTTATATGGAACTCAGACAGGGCGGGAGCCCGGTGAACCCACTTGATTGGTTCGCGGCACAATAGGCTCCGGGATGGCACGCCCGTGCTGGAATAAAACAGAAGGACGACGCGCAATGAAGAAATTTATCTTTGCAGCCATAGGTGGCATTGCAGGCGGGGTGCTGTTGAGCACACAGGTCGCCGGACCACTTTTGGCGCAGGAGGCCGCTCGCAATTCGTCGGTCTATGAACAGCTGGATCTGTTTGGTGACATCTTCGAGCGTATTCGTCAGAATTACGTGGAAGAGGTGGATGAGGCCGAACTGATTGAAGCGGCGATCAACGGCATGTTGATCTCACTGGACCCACATTCGTCCTACATCTCGGCCAACGACTTTGCTGACATGCAGGTGCAGACCCGTGGTGAGTTCGGCGGCCTTGGTATCGAGGTGACGCAGGAAGACGGCTTTGTCCGTGTGATCACGCCAATGGATGACACCCCTGCGATGGAAGCGGGGGTTGAGGCCGGTGATTTCATCACTCATGTGGATGGCGAAGCGCTGCTTGGCCTGACCCTGGAACAAGCGGTGGATCTGATGCGCGGCCCGGTGGGCAGCGATATCGTCATCACAATTGTACGGGAGGATGCGCCGGAGCCGTTCGACATCACCATCACCCGTGACCGTATCCAACTTACCGCCGTGCGTGTGCGGATGGAGGGCAACACAGCGATCCTGCGGGTGTCGACGTTCAGCGACCAGACCTATCCGAACCTTCGCGACGGGTTGCTGGAGCTGATCGAAGAAGTTGGCGGGATTGAGAATATGAACGGCGTTGTGCTGGATCTGCGCAACAACCCCGGTGGCCTGCTGTCGCAGGCGATCCGGGTGTCCGATGCGTTCCTTGAGCAGGGGGAGATTGTCTCGACCCGTGGCCGTGAACCGCAGGATGGCGAGCGCTATAACGCAACACCCGGTGACATGATCGAAGGCCTGCCGATGGTGGTGCTGATCAACGGCGGCTCTGCGTCAGCTTCCGAGATTGTGGCCGGGGCGCTGCAAGATCAACGCCGTGCGGTTATTGTGGGCACAAATTCGTTTGGCAAAGGTTCGGTCCAGTCGGTGATGCCCCTGGCCGGTGACGGCGCGATGCGCCTGACCACATCGCTGTATTACACCCCGTCGGGCCGGTCCATTCAGGCCCTTGGGGTTGCCCCCGATATCATCGTGGAACAGCGTGATCCGATTGAGGTTGAGGAAGAGGACAACGGTCGTCCGGCCCGTACCGAGGCGTCTTTGCGCGGGGCGATCGAGAACGCGTCCCTGACCGAAGATGAGTTGCGTTTGCTGGAGGAAGAACGGGCCGAGGCGGAAGCCACCGCCGCATTGCGGAACGACGACTACCAGCTGGCCTACGCCATCGACATCCTGACCGGCCTGAGCGCTCTGGGGCCGGATTGACTGACGCTGACCCCATGGCTCCATCGAACCCATCGAACTCATTGACCCCGGAACAGGCCGCACAGCTACCCTACCGCCCTTGCGTGGGGGTTGTTTTGACCAACGCGAAAGGGCGCATTTTTGCGGGTCAGCGGGCTGATATGACTGCGCCCGCCTGGCAGATGCCCCAGGGTGGAATTGATCCGGGTGAAGAGCCGTTGGATGCCGCCTACCGGGAGTTGGAGGAGGAAACAGGCGTGGGCCGCGACCATGTCAGTCTGGTTCAGCAAACCGCGGAGTGGCTGACCTATGACCTGCCCCTCGACGTGATCCCAAACCGCTGGGGCGGCCGGTTTCGCGGGCAGGCGCAGATGTGGGTGGAGTTCCGGCTGGACGCCCCCGACAGCGTCATCGATCTGACCCACAAGGACGAGGAATTCAGCGCTTGGCGCTGGATGAGCAAACGTGACCTCCTGACCGTGATCGTGCCGTTCAAGCGGAAGATCTATAAGGCTGTGTTCAGGGAGTTCGCGTTGTGATCCGGGCGTTTGCCGGGGGTGCCTAATTGCCGGTCCGACTTGCGCTCTGCTGGGGGCGACAGGGCGCTGTCACAGCGGCAATTGCTGATGCGGGCGCAAGGGTGCTTGGGCAGGCTTTGATTGATGGTGGCTTCTGCCCCCGAACGACAGCGTAAGATGTGTTAGACTGGCTCCAGTGCAATAGTTTCGGAGTCCTGCCCATGAGTTTCCCCCTCAGCCTCAGCCTCAGCCTCAGTCTCGCCGCCGCCTTGGCCGCCGCCCTCGTTGCCGCTGGCCCTGCCTCGGCGCTGAGTTGCCTCGCACCGAGCGTTGCGTCCACCTATGGCTACGCCGCCGACAGCCCCGCGAATTACGTGGTGGCGGTGGGGTCATTGCAAGCAACGGGTCCAAGCAACCCACCCCAAGGGGCCGTGGCGCAGGGGGGTGATATCAATATGATGGCAGGTTACACGCAGGTCGCACAGTTCAGCGGAATGGCGTTCACCGGTGAGGCCTTCACCTCGCCGCTAACCACCCGGATCGTGGCGGACGTCACCTGTGTCGCCGCGTGGTGCGGCAGCTATGCCGATGAAGCCAACGCGCTGTTCTTCTTCCGTCGTGATGGGGACGGAACCCATGTGCTTGAGATCAACGCCTGCCCCGGCAACGTGTTCTCGAACCCCACACCTGCGCAGTTGCAACAGGTGACCCAGTGTTACAACAGCGGCGATTGCTGAGGCAGACGGCACGGACGGCGGCAGGATACACCCCGCCGCGCGCCAACCGTCAGGTCACAGAACCTGCATCAACCCTTCCCGTACCAGACGACGGGCCAGCACCATTTTGCCGTCGTCATCCAAATCACCGCCCATATCGCCAAGGCGGAACTCTGACGTGGTGATACAGAACTCCATCGCCTCTCTGGCGAAGGACGGCAGCACAATCTCGGCCCCCAGAGCCACCAGGCGGGTTTGGCCGTCTTCATCATCGTGGAGGCCGTAAACCAAGTGCGGTCGCGCGCCGACGCGGCTGTCCATGGTCAGGCTGTCCAGCGCTGCCAGTTGTGCCATCTGGCCTTCCACACGGGGGACGCGGCCAGTCAGGAAATCTTCCCGCAATCCACCCAGAAGCTTACCCACATTTGCATCTGCGACCAGCGCCACAAGCTCTGCAAAGGTGTCGTCAAACGCGTCCAGATCGGTGCCGTGATTGGCATAGCCGGGCGGCAATGCGCGCCGCATCGAAGGTTCGCGGTGGGCTTTGGCAATCACCGCTTCGGCCAACACATCAGCCCAGGTGCGGAACATCAGGCCGGTGGTGATATGAAGCGAGGTCTCATCTGTGGCGACCGCATCGTGGGCCAAGCCCCGTGGAATATAGATGGCATCGCCGGGCTCCAGGATAAACCGCATGACTTCTTCGCCAACGTCCATGCCGCGTTCAAATTCCTGATCCTTCAGGGGCAGTTCAACCGGCGTGCCGTAGATCCGCCATTCCTTGGAACCCGAGACCTGCAACACCAGCACATCGTGGCTGTCGTAATGGGGGTTGAAACCCTGATTTCCCGGAGGGGTCATGTAGATGTTGGTCTGCATACGCGCCGACATGGCGGCTTCCATCGCGCGGCAGTAATTCGCCAATTGCGGCAGGCGTTCGTGCAGGCCGGACAGGATTACCGTCGCCCCGTCAGCATGAAGCTGGTTCACCCGCACCGGATCAATCTGCCCGGTCTCATAAGCGTACTCGGCCGGAGTAATGTTGCCATCGGCGCGCGTTACAGTGACCTCGGGATGGGTGAGGCCCATGGTTGAGACAACGCGGTCAATTTCGGCACAACTCAGCAGATCGCTGTAGTACCCCGGTTGGCCGCGTTTGATGACAAGCGGTTTCTTCTCAAAATACTCGGCGAAAAAGGTTTCGGGGGTTTCGGGCGCAATGGCCCAATCGAAGCTGAAATCTTGGGTCATCCGCGGCTCATTCTGCTTGGAAAAATGGTTCGGCTTACACAGACCACGGCGTGCGGTATTTTTCAACGGTTCTTGGAAAAGGGTAGTGCCGTGTTGACCGAGCCACGCGGATCGGGCAAGTTTTGCGCCAATTGAACCAGACACAGTTTAGGAGCTTACGTTTATGTCCAGCGATGACAAAAAGAAGACACTTACCGATGCAGAAATCACGACGGATCGTTCTTCGGGCCATCCTGGGGGCCACCCTGGGGGGCGGCGCGGATTTATGGGTTTGATGGCTATCGGCGGCGTCGCCGGTCTGGCCGGTGGGGCCGTAACCCTGGCACCCGGAGCTGCGCAGTCGCAATCCCTCACGGACAGCGATAACGGGAGCTGGTTTGACGATGGCGGCTGTGGCCGTGGCAGTGGTGGCTATGCAACCGGTGTAACCGATGCTGATGATGGCTCTCTCGGGACCGACGCACCGGGTTATGGCCGTGGCGCGCCTTACTGCTGATTTGGCCCCTTATGTCCTGTGATTCCGCCGTCCGTTTGGGCGGCGGCTTTGTTTAACGCGGGTTGAGCGCACGGCTTGGTGGCGGAAATCCGCAGGTGTTTGCCCGGATTAGAGGCCCGGATTCGAAGATTGGGGGGTTCCCCGCGTTGACTGGCCTTGCCCACGCACCTATCTAAAATCCCAACACAGTCCGGTTTGGACTTGAGGAGATTTGACCATGTCCAGCGATGACACAACAAAGAACACATTGACCGACGCTGATATCATCACCGACCGCCCCACCGGGCGGCGCGGTTTTATGGGCCTGATGGCGGTTGGTGGTATGGCGGGAGCCGTCACTGCACTGACCCCGCGCCGGGTAAGCGCCCAGGGCACCGATGCGGACAACGGCACGCTGACCGATGACGGTGGCTGTGGTCGTGGTGGCGGCGGAGTTTCAACCGGCGTAACGGACGCTGACAGTGGCAACATCACAGATGCAAGTGGCTGGGGCCGTGGCGCGCCGTACTGCTAAGGCCTTCTGACAGATTCGAGTTTCAAACAGCGCGGTTCCGATCTGGGGCCGCGTTTTGCGTTTTTACCTATGGACTCAGGCGCTTTTGAGGGCGCGGCAGACCCAATCAAACGCGGCTGTTGCACGGGTTGATTCACTGCGGAACCGCAGGACGCCGCGGGGTAGGGATGTTCCGGCGCAAGGGCGTAGTCAATGCTGGCCACAGCGATGCCAGTTTGGGCCGGCCAGATCGGTGCAGGTCTGATCGTGGCCCTCGATAGACCCCAACATCCAGCCACCGCCGTGCATATATATACAGCATCGCGGACCCGCCTTCGGTCCATGGCGCCGGACGATAGATGCGGATTCGGACGGCGCGCCCGATCAGGTCCAGCGTTACATCCTGCACCGCCATCCCCGGCGCGTGGGTGGTGACCTTGCCGTCGGCCAAAGCCTCAAGCCGCGCGCGGAATTCATCTACCGCCAGACGGTGTTGATTCGCCGGAAAATTGGCATTCAGACCCGTGACGATGGTGTAAAGGTCAGGGTCAAGACCGGGGTAAGGGGCGCTGACCATGGCCGTCACATCATCTTAATCACGCCTTTGTCGATCGCCAGAATGTAACCACGTCGCGCAATGTTCTTGATCAGCAACTCACTGACCATCTGATTACCCAACGTATCGCGCAGGCGTTTGATTCGGGTGGCGCCTGCGGCCTCATCCACATCAATCTCGGGCTTGCCGGAAACCATGGCTTCGATCTGCGCACCTGACAGGATGTCGTCGTCGAGGCGCGCTTCGGCCAGTACGGACAACGTTTCCATCGCGGCATCGGTCAGTTTGAATTCCAGGTTGTTGATCAGAACAACCCGTTCTTCACGGGACAAGATCAGCGAGGACACCTGAATTCCCTGACGTTCAATCTCGCGGATCCGGCGGTTCAGGGTGATGATGGTCAGAAGGAACACCATACACGCCACCAGGAGCGCGGTGGCGAAGACCATCAAGACAAAGATCACGGCACGGTAGCTGGCCAATACCTTGGAGAATGTGGTGCCCGATTGCGCCAGAATCTCCAGCACCCGGATTGCGTCGGGGTTGCGGACATCGTTGGTTTCAAACACCTGCACCACCGCCTCGTTAAAGGCGTCTGCATCAGGCAGGTTCACAAACAGAAAAATGGCGGAGGCCACAAGCACTGTGACAACCGCCATAATTCCGAGCTGGACAACGCGGGTTGAGGCAACCCGTGTGTCAGAAACTGAGATAGTATTGTCCGGCATCCGCTCTCCTTGCGGCGAGGCCATCGTCCTGGAAGACCGACTGCACCTGCACCAACGTCCAACCCTGTGACGCAAGGCGGCTGGCGACCTCACCAGTGGCGGCCCCAACCGAACATGCGCTGTTGCGTATTTCGATCACACCGTAGTGCAGACGCAAAGGGTTATCCATCCTTGCGCGATATTCTGCATAACATGCGGCGTGGAGGGGGCCAGCCAGCACGGAAAGTGCAAGGGCGGCGAGGAGGGGCTTAAGGAATCGTTTCATTGGTTCGCTCATTTCATGGGCCAGTCAGGTGGCCGGGTGTGGGGGCCTGTCAGGTGACCTGTCAGGTGGCCGGTTAGGGCAGCTTCACAAATGAATATGGAGCAGGTGGGGGCTGTCATTCAATATCGGGGGGGCGCTCAAAGGGCTGTTATCCGATAGCGAATGGGCGCGTGAGGGCAGTATTTGCAGGGGTTTGGGCCGTTATCCAATAGCGGCGCG
>JAESTV010000278.1 GCA_016763475.1 Roseicyclus sp. | reverse complement strand
CGACACGATAGGAAGGCGGTTCGACAAAATACAGGAGGGGACAACATGGCAGATCACATCACGATCCGCAAAGCATCCGGCAGGTGGGTGGTCCGTGCCGGCGGTGCGGTTCTGGGCGAAAGCTCCAACGCACTGGAGCTGGCCGAAGGGCCTTATCCGCCGGTGATCTACTTCCCCCGCGAAGACATCGGGATGAGTTTCCTGGATCAGACACCCTCCACAACCCGCTGCTCACACAAGGGCACAGCCACGTATTTCACCGTTGCCGGCCTCGACGGCGATATCGTCGATGCGGCGTGGAGCTATGAGGAACCGCTGGACCCACTCAGCGCAATTGCCGGGCATATTGCGTTTCACAGCGATCAGGTGGCGGTGGAGAAGTTCTAGGGGGAGCGGCGTCATCGGTTAAGCAGAAAACCCAACCGACCGCCGTTCAGCGCGCTGAGAAAACCAGACAGGATGGTTTGCAACCGGCCCGCCGCACTTTGGGCATGGGCAAACGGGGCCGCCTAGAGCGGTTTGCGTTTTACCTGAGGCAGTGCATCCCCCTGACCGGCGAGGCTTGGTTTGTGAAACAACCGGGTTCGCCGATCAGGGTGGTTCGAATCAAACGCAAAGCGCTGTAGGGCAAGCGCGGCAAGGGTCATCAGAACCTTTGAATACATCGCTTCAACCATGCCGCGCCCTGCCCGGTTTGGCCAAGAAAACCTCTGTTTCCGAATATGGGTTCGAACATCAGCTTGGACAGCTGGCTCAGATGTGAAGCCCGGAATTCTGTTTTCCCCGCGCAAGTCACCCGAAAACCGGGTCCCACTTTTCGGCCTGCGCTTGGTTCTACCGCGCAGGTCTTCCCGAAAACCGGTTCCCACTTTTCGGCCTGCGCTTGGTTCTACCGCGCAGGTCTTCCCGAAAACCGGTTCCCACTTTTCGGCCTGCGCTCTAGCTGTGTTCTTCCGCCGCCGTCGCCGCCAGCGCCTTGTTATAGGCCTTCAGGGCATCAACATGGAACAACGCCCCCTCCAATGCAGGCGGCCCACCCGTGGGTGACAACTGAACCACCGGCACGAAATCCAGACCAGTGCGCTCAAATATCGGCAAAGCGCGCTCCAGCGTGGCGTTGGGTGCGGTAAATATCCCCTGTTCGATCAACGTCAGCAGCTGATCTTCGGGGGCGGCGTTTTCGTGGGTCATCGGCCGCATCACCCGATCCACACGGAACATCGCCAACAGATAGGCCTGCGGTCCGGCAGCCAGGTGGATATTGCGCCGCTCCAGCTGGGTCAGGAAATAGCTGCGGTGTACCAGTTTGGACGAAATCGCGGTGGACATCGACACCGCCAGCATGACGGCAAGGCCGGTTCGCCAATCCCCGGTCAACTCAAACACAATCAACGTGGTGGAGATCGGCGCGCCAAGTACCGCCGCCGCAACCGCCCCCATGCCAGCAAGGGCATAAATCGTCTCCGACCCCGAAACGTCGGGGAAAATCCCCGTTGCCACCAACCCGAACGCCAGTCCGGTGAGCGCCCCGATCATCAGCGATGGGGAAAACACGCCCCCCCCCATTCGCCCGGCAATGGTTATGCCGACGGCCACTGTCTTGAGGATGGCAAAGACCACCACCTCCCACATCAGCAACTCCCCCGTCAGCGCGGCGGAGGTTGTCTCATATCCGACGCCGATAATATGCGGGAACCAGATCGCCAGCGCCCCAAGCATCAGACCGGCAACCGCCGGGCGCAGCCAGCGCGGCAAGCCGGTGCGCTTTTGCAGGGTGGTGGCAAGATCTTCGGCCCAGAACGTGCCGCGCATGAACACCACAGCCACAAACCCGCACAGCACCCCGAGGATCAGGAAGGCGGGAAGTTCCACGTAGAACCGCAACATGCCGTCCGTGCTGAGGGTGAACTCGGTCACGTCGCCAAACTCGAGGCGGTTGATCACGGTGCCCGCAGCCGAGGCAATGACAATCGGCGCGAAAGCGTGGACCGCGAAGTGGCGCAGCACCACCTCCAGCGCAAAGATGGCACCGGCAATCGGGGCGTTGAAGCTGGCGGACACGGCGGCGGCCACCGCACATCCCATAAGGTCGCGGCCAGTGATGCCGTCAGCGCTGATCCAGCGCGAGATCTTGGAGGAGATCACCGCCGCCAGATGCACCACCGGACCTTCCCGGCCTGTCGAGCCTCCGGTTCCCAGAGTGACAAGTGACGCAAGCGCGGAGGCAAGGCCCGCACGGCCTTCCACCCGGCCCTCATTCAGGGCCGCGCCCTCAATGACTTCCGCAACCGAGCGCACCCGCCCATCTGGCGTAAACCGGTGCAGGATCACCCCCACAACCAGGCCACCCGCCATCGGAATCGCCAGGATCATCCACCACGGCAGGCTTTCGGCAAACGAATGTAGCATCCGGATGTCTTCGACGCCGTAAAGCGTTTCCTGCAACCAGCTGACACCCTTGCGGAACAGAAGCGCGGTAAATCCGGCGGCGATGCCGATGAACAACGCAATCAGCCAGAACTGAAACTGGCTTGGCCCCTTTTCCAGCAGCAAGGACCACACCCCACGCAGGCCCATCGCGGCCTTGTGGGCCTGATCCTTCAGAAAACCGCGCGGGTCGTTTGCCACGGGAATGGCTCGCTTTCTGGCGCGGCAATGGGCGGCGGAGCTCTCGGAAGGTGGCACCGCGCGGCCGCAATCCGTGAGAGTAGGGTTGGGAGAAAACGGTAGAGAAGCGGCAAGGCTTTGGAAAGCCTGAGAATCTTGAATTCAGCGTTTCCGTGTTGCGGGTCTCACTTGCCACAGGGGCACCAATAGAGGCGCGGATAGCGGCGCGGATACACGTCATCGGACGGCGCGTGATCCGCACCGTCCGATTCCAATTCCCAGCAGCACGCCGACCTCAGCGCACAGTGTCAAAGCACCGGCCTCAGCGCACCGGCTCAAAGCACGATACGGAACCGCGCAAACCCGTCAGGCCCGTCACCCGCTGGCGCAATTGTGACACCTTCGACGCCATCCACATAAGCCGCCGCAGCCGGGCCAGTGTCGAACAGAACCGAGGTGCCCTCCATCGGAGCGAAGGTCCAGTTCCCGTCCGCCGACGGGCTGACAGTCCCCTGTTCGACGATATAGCGCACAATCACGTCGCGGTTGGTGTCAGGCCCTTCAAACACCGTTGTGTCCGGGCTGGCGCCAGGGAAGTTGCCGCCGCCACCGGCACGGTAATTGTTGGTGGCCACGATGAATTCCTGATCGTCATCAATCGGCGCGCCGTCGTAGGTCAGCTCCACGATGCGGCGGGCATCCGGGGCCACAACCTCACCGTCATTGTTGTAGCGGGAGGCCTGACTTAGATCGATGCGATATTCGACCCCGTCGATCACGTCAAAATTGTAGGACGGGAAATCGGGGTTCAGCAAAACCTGATCCTCTACGCCCGGCTCAATCTGGTTGAACATCCCGGCGCTGCGTTCCAGCCATTCCCGCACCTCCGCGCCGGTGATCCGAACCGCCCGCACCGTGTTGGGGTACAGGTAAAGGTCAGCCACGTTGCGGATTGCGATATCACCGGCTGGCACGTCGGTGAAGTATTCCGGCCCACCCCGGCCACCGGCCTTGAATGGCGCCGCAGCTGACAGGATTGGCAGGCCCTCATGCTCGGTTCCCGCCATCATCTGTTCGATATACCAGACCTGCGCATTGGACACGATCTGGACCGACGGATCGTCGGCCACAAGCGCGAAATAGCTGTGCAACGGTGCATCGGTTCTGCCGACCGCGCGCCGCACATAGGCCAGCGTCGCGTCATGCTCAGCCTGAACCGAGGCCAGAATCGCTGCGTCACTTTCCACCAGCGCGGTGATCGAGCGGTCTTCTTCGCGCCGCGAAATCGGGCGCGCTTCAGAGCTGTGGCTGGCGATCCGCCACGTGTTGCCGTCCCGCTCCAGCATCAGGTCAACAAGACCCATATGGCTGCCCCAGAAACCGCCCATAACACCGGGGGTTCCCATGATTGTCCCCGCCTCTACGTCAACACCGGGGGTGTCGGCATAATCGGGGCCGGGGAACACCCGGTGGTGGTGGCCCATCATGATCGCGTCAATGCCCTCCACTGCCGCCAGCGGAATCGAGGCGTTTTCCATGCCATCCACATGGTCGGCGGCGCCAATACCCGAGTGGCTAAGTGCAATGATGATCTCGGCCCCCTCCTCGCGCATCTGCGGGATATAGGCACGGGCGGTCTCGACAATATCACGCGCCATCACGTTGCCTTCCAGATGGCGGCGGTCCCAGGTCATGATCTGGGGCGGCACAAAGCCAATCACACCAATGCGGATCGGCTGCGCCTGCCCGGCCCCGTCCATGATCTCACGATCAAGGATCACATATGGCGGAACAAGGGTGGTGTCTTCGGTGGGCGTTGCGCCCAACTCGGTTGCGACATTGGCGCAAACGACAGGAAAACCGGACCCCGAGAGCGAGTTCATCAGGAAATTCAGGCCGTAGTTGAATTCGTGGTTGCCAAGGGTCGAGGCATCAAAGCCAAGGGCGTTCATGGCATTGATGATCGGGTGGCTGTCACCCTCAGCCATGCCGCGCTCATAGGCCATGTAGTCACCCATCGGATTGCCTTGCAGGAAATCGCCGTTGTCCAGCAGCAACGAGTTCGTCGCCTCGGCCCGCACGTCATTGATCAGTGATGCGGTGCGCGCCAGTCCGAAGGTATCAACAGGCCGGTCGCCGTAATAATCGTAGGGAAAGATATGCACATGCAGGTCGGTGGTCTCCATGATCCGCAGGTGCGCCTGCCCGGCTTGCGCAAAGGCAGAGAACGGGTGAAGTGCGACAAAACCCGCAGTTGAGGCAAGGAAGGTGCGACGGTTGAGACGTAGGGGCATAAGATCTCCTAGGTGAAAGTTCGGCTCTGGGATCTCTGATGTATACGCCAGTTGCGGGAGTCTCGCTAGCGGGGGCCGTCGGGCCTGCGCGAGATCACGCCTCCTCAGGGCGCCCGGATGCCCGCAACCGGCGGCGCTCACATCCCTGCCAATGCAGCACTTTCACCTTGCCCGCTTGCCGCCTGCCGGTCAGAGCGCGCCTTTCAGAAGCTCTCGCGCGGCGTTACGTGCGGCATCGGTGACTGTGTCCCCGGCCACCATACGTGCAACTTCGTTCACCCGCTGATCCACCGACAGCGGCTCTACCCGGCTGAAGGTCGCCCCGTTCACAACTGATTTGACCACCCGCCAATGGTGGGTGCCAAGGGCCGCAACCTGCGGCGAGTGGGTCACCACCAGCACCTGCCCGCCATCCGCCAAAGCCGCCAGACGGCGACCAACCGCGTCTGCGGTGGCACCGCCGACACCGCGGTCAATCTCGTCAAAGATCATCGTCAGCCCCGCCGCCTCTGCTGTCAGGCAGACCTTCAGCGCCAGCAGGAACCGCGACAATTCCCCGCCTGAAGCGATGCGGTTCAGCGGCCCCGACGGCGCGCCGGGGTTGGTGGCAACCGTGAAGGTGATTGTATCAACGCCGTCCGGGCCTGGGGTGGCCGGTTCGCGGCAGGTCTCAAACACGGCGCGGTCCATTTTTAGCGGCGCAAGCTCTGCGGCCATGGCCTTGTCCAGCTTCAGGGCCGCTTTGCCCCGCGCCGCCGTCAGCTTTGCCGCCGCCACGCTGTACGTCGCATCCGCAACGTCTCGGGCCTCAAGCAGCTCTGCAATCTCGGCTTCTCCGCCATCAAGCGCTGTGAGGCGAGCGCCAAGGGTGTCGGCGAGGCTGGCCAGATCGTCGGCCAGAACATTGTGTTTGCGCGCCAACCCCCGCAGGGCAAACAGGCGCTCTTCCGCCATCTCCAACTCAGCCGGGTTAAACTCCAACCGCTCTGCAAAGCTGGCGATTCCGGCCTGCGCTTCGCCCAGTTCCACCAGCGCGCGCTCCAACGCGGCCAAGGGCAATTCAAGCCGCCCCTCCGCGTGTTCGACCACACCATCAAGCCATCGTTGCGCGTCACCCATAGCGCCCTCAGCCCCGTTCAGGCCCAACGCGGCAATTGCCTGCGCCACGTCTTCCCGCAGCTTTTCGGCGCCTTGCATCAGGCGGCGGCGGGTGTCCAACTCTGCCTCTTCCCCCGGTTCGGGGGCCAGCTTTCGCAACTCCGCCACCCCATGACGCAGAAACTCCTCTTCGTCTTTCATCTCCGCCAACCGGCCCTCGGCAGCCGCCAACATTTTCGCGGCAGCGGATTTCGCCCGCCAGGCCGCAACAACCGACACCCGCAACGGTGCCAGGTTGCCAAACTCATCCAACATCGTGCGGTGGTTCTTTGGGTCCAACAGGCCCCTGTCGTCCTGTTGCCCGTGTAGTTCCACCAGCACATCCGACAAGGCCCGCAGCACGTCACCGCTGACCCGCCGGTCGTTGACCCACGCGGTTTTGCGCCCCTCCGGCGTGTTGATCCGGCGCAGGATCAACTGCTCAGAGGCTGGCAATCCCGCCTCTTCCAGAACCGCCAACGCCGGGTGGCCGGGGGGCAGATCAAACTCGGCCACAACCTCTCCCTGCTCGGCACCTGCGCGCACCAGATCAGCGCGACCACGCCAACCAAGCACAAAGCCAAGACTATCGAGAAGGATAGATTTGCCGGCACCGGTTTCACCAGTCAGCACGTTGAGGCCGGGCTGGAAGGCCAATTCCAGCCGGTCGATAATCAACATGTCGCGGATATCGAGATGGCGCAGCATATATTGGGTGTTGCCTAAGCCAATGGCATGGTCAAGGGGCGTCGTTCAGTGGGCGGCCTCGGGTGGCAGTGGGTGGTGGCGGATGAGGGTCAGGCGGCGGCGCGGATGAGCGGCGGGTGATGGGGCGCGCGCGGGTGCGGCGGGCGGCGGGTGTTACAGCCAGTCGCCCCGAACCGTTTGTTGCCAAATCTCACGCAGCCAGTTCTCTCCCGCGGCTTCCATCGACAACCCCTGCCCGGTCAATTGACGGAAAGCATCGTCGTAAAACGGCGAGGATTGGAAGTTGTAGCCAAGGATCGCACCAGCGGTTTGCGCCTCATCCGCCAGACCGAGGGCAAGATAGGCCTCAACCAGCCGCAGCAACGCCTCAGGGGTGTGGGTTGTGGTCTGGAATTCTTCGACAACAACCCGGAACCGATTGATCGACGAGGTGTAATGTTCGCGGCGCAGATAGTAGCGGCCAACTTCCATCTCTTTGCCAGCCAGATGATCAAACGCAAGGTCGAAGCGCAGGATCGCATCCTGAGTGTATTCACTGTCGGGGTAACGCTCGATCACCACCCGCAGCGCTTGCAATGCCTGATAGGTCACACCCTGATCGCGGCCCACCTGGTCGATCTGGTCGTAGTAGCTGAGCGCCAGCAGATACTGCGCATAGGCCGCATCTTCATTACCCGGATAGAAATCCAGGTAGCGCTGCGCGGCCACCCGTGCGGCCTCATAATCGCCGTCCTCGTGATAGGCGAAAGCGGCCATGATCAACCCGCGCTCGGCCCACTCGGAGTACGGATGCAGGCGTTCAACTTCGATAAACAGCTCGGCTGCATTGTCTGCCTGGCCGCGTTCCAGCTCATATTCAGCTTGCCGGTAGATGGTTTCGGCGTCCAGTTCCTCCAACGGGAGGTTGGAGCCACGGCTGGCAAAGAATCCACCACCACCGCCGCCACTGAACAGGCCCGTCCCCAGGAAACCGCCGCCACCACCACCGCCGCAGCCCGCAAGAACAAGGGTCAGCGCAAGGGCGGCACCGGAAAGTCGAAAGCGGGTGTTTGTCATGTGAGTGGCCTCAAACCCAAAGCTCCTGGCTCCGTTCGAAGCCCTGTATGGCCCCATTCGAAGCCCTGTATGGCCCCATTCGAAGCCCTGTTGAGAAAGCTCTAGCACATTCCTTTTGCGGGCAAAATCCCTCAACCGTCGATAGGTGGTGCTTACACATATCGTGATCAAGTGACGTGTTCAGGCAACATTCGCCAAATCGGCGGTTTTCACGCCCACTCCGGGCAATGTTGCGGCCTGATCCGCGCTGCATTCCACCAAACGTACGGCGTCGGGAGTGGCGAACAGGGTGCGCAGAAGTTGGTTGGTGACCATGTGACCAGCCCGGAACGCGGTGTAGCGGCCCAGAATCGGCGCGCCTGCCAAAGCCAGATCTCCCAATGCATCCAGCATCTTATGGCGCACGGCCTCATCCGCGTGGCGGAAGCCGCCGGGGCTGAGGACATCGCTGCCGTCAACCACAACCGCATTGTCGTAGGTGCCGCCAAGGGCAAGGCCCGCTTCATGCATCATCTCAACATCCGAGCGGCGGCAGAAGGTGCGGCTGTCACACAACTCACGCACGAAACGCCCGTTGGCAAGGTTCGCCGTACGCCGCTGGTAGCCAATTGCCGCATCATCAAAGTCGATGGTGTAATCCATCTCAAGCCCATCAGCCGGGCTTAGCTCGGCCCAGGCATCACCATCCTCAAACCGCACGGGTTTGAGGATTTGCAGCGCGTGGATCGGGGCGGCTTGGCGCTGGATGCCTGCATCCAGAATGCCGCGCACAAACGGCGCGGCGGAGCCGTCGAGGATCGGAAGCTCTGGCCCGTTCACCTCAATCAACGCGTTGTGGATGCCGCACCCAATCAACGCCGCCATAATATGTTCAACAGTGGACACCTCGGTGCCGTCTTCGGCCACCAGCTTTGTACACAGACGGCAGAGGGGGACCAGATCGTAACGGGCGGGGATCAACGCCGCGTCGTCCAGATCAGTGCGGCGAAACCAGATACCCACATGTGCGGCCTGCGGCAGGATGCTGACGCCGGTCAAACGACCCGAGTGCAGGCCCACGCCTGAAAAGGCGACTGTCTTCCGAAGGGTTGCCTGCATTACATCGCCTGCTTCATCTGTCCCGCCATGTCCCGCGACACCCTTTGATCCGGGGCGCTCTGGCGGGCTGCGGCCCTGTCCCCTGAATGGGTTAAGAAAGGATTACCGCTGCATATGGAGGTATCGGGGTGCGAGGCCAGGGGCAACTCAACCTTTATGACGCGCTGCAACAATGGCTAGTGGTCTCGGCGAGAAATTGCCGACATGTTGTGGGTAAGTCGGTAAGTATCTGATTTACGCAAGAAAAAGACCGGCGCGAGGCCGGTCTTCACTGTCATTTTGTGACCTGATCTAGTTCGCTTGACGGCGCAGGAAGGCCGGGATTTCAATCCGTTCCTGATCCGGGTCCATCACCCCATCTTCAGGGGCGTGATGGTGTGGCATCGGCGCAGGCGCTGCGGAGCCCATCGGCGGTTGGCGACGTTCCACCGGAGCCGGGCCATCCTCTGAACTGCCGGTCATGCGGTTGATCAACGAGTTGATCCCGAACCCACGTTTTTGCGGCGGCTCCCCAAGGGGGCCGCGGGGCGGCGGCTGCTGTGCGGTTGTTGGGGCTGGTGCGGATTGCGCGGCGCGAGGTGCGTCCCGCTGGATCGCAGCCCGAAGACGCGCCAGCGCTTCGGGTGTTGGCGATCCGCCAGCGGCTGGTTTTGGGGCCATATAGCTATGTTGGCCTTCCGCAGGCACCGCAACCGGCGCAGGTGCGGGTTTCTGGGCGAAAACCTCAGGTGCCGGAGCAGGTGCGGGCTGGTAGGCGGGTGCCGGAACGCCACCCTCCGTGCCATCCTCTGATGTGGCCTCTGGTGCGGCTTCAACGCCAGCCTCAAAACTTTCGAACAGCGACGGCTCAGGCGCGGCCTCAGCTGTGGCCTCTTCCTCATAGCCAGGCTCAACTGCTGCCGGAGCAGCCCCTGCCGCCTTCACCGCAGAGCCGGTGGCGTAGAACTGCCGCGAGGGCATTGGCGCCTCTTCCGCCCGCTCCGCCGCGTCGATACCGGTGGCCACAACGCTGACGCGCATCTGACCTTCCATGTTGGTATCCAGGGTCGAGCCGACAATGATATTCGCCTCCGGGTCCACTTCTTCACGGATCCGGTTGGCGGCTTCATCAAGCTCGAACAACGTCAGGTCATAACCGCCGGTGATGTTGATCAACACCCCACGGGCACCGCGCAGGCTGATCTCGTCCAGCAGCGGGTTGGCGATGGCTTTCTCAGCCGCCTGAAGCGCCCGATTGTCACCCTCGGCCTCGCCGGTCCCCATCATCGCTTTGCCCATCTCGTTCATCACGGCACGAACGTCAGCAAAGTCGAGGTTGATCAGGCCGGGACGGACCATCAGGTCCGTCACCCCTTTGACACCCTGATACAGGACATCATCCGCAAGCGAAAACGCTTCGGTAAATGTGGTTTTTTCATTCGCCAACCGGAACAGGTTCTGGTTCGGAATGATGATCAGCGTGTCCACAACTTCCTGAAGGGCCTTGATCCCCTCATCCGCCTGGCGCATCCGCTTGGCACCCTCAAACTGGAATGGCTTGGTCACAACACCAACGGTCAGAACCCCCAACTCACGTGCGGCCTGCGCAATGATCGGGGCCGCGCCAGTGCCGGTGCCGCCGCCCATGCCAGCCGTGATAAACGCCATATGCGCGCCGGCCAGATGGTCAACAATTTCTTCGATCGATTCCTCAGCGGCGCTTGCGCCAACTGCGGGTCGGGCGCCAGCGCCGAGGCCCTCGGTCACACGGGCCCCCATCTGAATGAGAGAGTGGGCGCGCGATTGCTGCAGCGCCTGAGCATCGGTGTTGGCAACGACAAACTCACAGCCATCAAGCTGCTGGTCGATCATGTTGTTCACCGCGTTGCCGCCAGCGCCGCCAACACCAAACACGGTGATACGTGGCTTCAGCTCGGGCTGCTCGTCAGCCATGGTAAGATTAAGAGTCATGATTACTGTCCGCCTGTGCCTTGTCCTGGCTCCCGATCTTGAAGTCGGGAATTGCCGCCTTTGCCTCGTGCATTAGGCACAAGAGTATCGAGTAGATTCCCACTCGTCACGTGGAAAATCCTCCAAATGGGCGAAATGTGGCCAGTTTGTGGCAGAAATACCGGCGATTTAGTGTGAGGACCCCACATGCAGCGGGCCAAGGGCGGCACGGATCAACAGACCGCGCCGACGCGGGGCCCGGACACACAGATTCTGTGTGATCAGGGGGCAGTGATTAAATGACGGTGCAAGCACCGCTCGTCCTCAGTCCTGCGTCTGTTGCGACGCTTGAGTGAAGCCTAGCAAAGACGGCGCGCCACGTCACCCGGTCACGTCACCCGGTCTTACAATTGGCTGGGGTTGGTGTGGCCGAATAGTCCCGGAAGACCGGCCTCTTTTGGGGAAAAGGAGGAAAGGGGGAGTGCCCGAAACCCCCACGCCCCCGCGCCACTCACCAATTGTCGCGGAACCACTTTACGGCGCGACGCACGGAACGGGCGGGCAACCGATCTGCGGGAAGGTCAAAATCCCACCATTCATCCTGGGGGCTGGCTGCAAACAGCGCCAGGCCGACGCAGGCCGAAAACGCCGGGCCGTAAGCCGATTGCGGCAGGCCCGCAACGCGCATCGGGCGGCCAAGGCGCACCTGATCGCCGAGAATACGTGACGCCAGGCCATCAAGGCCAGGAATCTGGCTGCTGCCGCCGGTCAGCACAATGCGTTGTGAGGGCAGATGGTCAAACCCGGCCGCATCCAGACGGGCGCGGGCCTCTTCCAAAATCTCTTCCACCCGGGGGCGCATGACGCCGATCAACTCGGCCCGGCTGACGGTGCGCCTGTCATGGTGCCAATCGCCGGTGTCGGCCTCCAACTCGATAATCTCGCGGTCATCCAGACCCGTCGCCATCAGGCCGCCGAATTTGGTTTTGATCCGCTCGGCCTTGTCGAACGGGATCTGAAGGCCCTGGCTGATATCCCCTGTGATATGGGCGCCACCCATACGTACGGTATCGGCAAAAATCATGTGTTTCTTCATGAAGATCGACAGCGACGTGGCCCCGGCTCCAAGGTCGATGCAGGCCGCCCCAAGTTCCTGCTCATCTTCCACAAGGGATGACATCGCTCCCACATAAGGCGCGCTGGCAACGCCAGCCAACTCAAGATCACATCGTTTGACACAATGCAGCAGGGTTTCAATTGCGGCGCTGTCTACGGTCAGCAGGTGCATATCCACCGACAGACGGTTGCCCACATGGCCGCGGGGGTCCGACAGGCCAGAGCGGTTGTCGAGTGAGAAATTCACTGGCTGCGCGTGCAGCACTTCGCGGGATGGGCCGATGTCGGGCATGTCACACACCGAAAGCACCCGGCCGATATCACAATCCTCAACCGCGCCGGTTTGCAGATCGACCTCACCGGTCAGCCCATAACTGCGCGGGCGGGCGCCGGACAGCGACACAATCACATGGTCCACCCGGGCGTTGGCCATCTTTTGCGCGGTCTGCACGGCGGTTCTGATCGCGCGCTCTGTCTCTTGCACCGTATCAATCTCGCCGAACTTCACCCCCCGCGAACGGGTGGTGGCGGCGCCAATGACACGGAACGAGGATTGCCCCGCCATTGCGCCGATGCTCTCGTCTTCCAGCTCCGCGCCATCAAAACGCAGCACAAGGCAGGCGACCTTGAAGGTGCCGATATCCAGCACCGCAATAACACCACGGCGCATGGCTTCGGTCCGCTTGGCCCGCATCGCCCGTTGGGTTTGGTAAAGCAGGGTCATCCGCGCCGGTCTCCGTCCGATTGTTGTGCTGCCAACGCCCGCATGCGTCGTAGCTCGCCCATTGCTTCCTCACTCAAACGCACGGTCACCCGACCGGGGTTGCGCAAATCCACTGCTGTCACATCACGTGCCAATATCTCGCCCACATCATTCAGCGCCAGCACCCGGTCAAGGGCGGCGCGCGCGCCAACTTCGGGCAACAGGATCCGGGTGCCATTGGTCAGCACCACATCCCAGCGCCGTTCCCCCATCCGCACAAACCCATGGACCCGTGCGCCAAGAGGGGCCGAGGCATCCACAAGGCGCAGCGCCTCTGGCACAAAAAGGTTGGCCCCTTCGCCCCCGATCAACGGCAATGGGTCGGCAAGCTCTCGGGTGCCAAAACCGGCGACAAAAATACCTTCGTCGTCAACGATGCTCAGGCCCTCATGGGTCAACCACAAGGCGGCGGGCACCCGTTCATCAATCCGCACCGCCAGATAACCGCCGGATTGGATACGCAGGTCTGCGGTCCGCACCGCGGGCAACGCCTCCAGCCGGAAGCGCAGCTCCTCCAGGTCCAGATCGAAGGACGAGATCGGAAGATCAATCGCCAGGGCCGCGCGGACCTCTTCGGTGACGTCCCCAGATGCGCCGTCAATGCCAAGCACGTTGACGCGGAATTCCGGGCGGTTCTCAACCTCGCGCCGGATCTCATAAGCGGCGTCATACAGACCGGTGATGCGGGCCTCATCACTCAGGTACCAGGTGACAGCCGCAAGCAGGGCAAACAGCGGGATACCGATGTGCAGCGCCTTGCGGAAAATCGGGGTCAGCCACAGGCGAGTGACCCGGTAACTCAGGCGTGAGGGCGCGGGATCATGGCGCGCCGCGGGGGGGGTGACAGAGCGGCGGGCAATCAGGGGGCGGCCTTCGCGGCTGGCGGTTAACGGTCGCATGACGCATCCTCCACCAACCAGCGGCACAACGCACCGAAGGACATGCCTTTGGCCTCAGCCTGTTCATTTGTCAGGGATGTGGGGGTCATGCCGGGTTGGGTGTTGGTTTCCAGAATGATCAGGCCATCAAGCCCGCGGGCCTCATCCCAGCGGAAATCCGTGCGGCTGACCCCCCGGCACCCAAGTGCGGTATGGGCACGTTTGGCCATATCCATACAGGCATCGAAGATCTCCGTGGGCAGATCTGCGGGCACCACATGGCGCGACCCGCCGGGTTTGTATTTGGCGTCATAGTCATACCAGCCGTCCGTGAGGATATCGGTGACTGTCAGCGCGCCGGGATCACCGGGTTTGTCCCCCAGAACCGAAGTTGTCAGCTCCCGCCCCGGCGCAAACGCCTCAACCATCACGTCGTCAGGCATATCATCCGATAGCTGGGGCGGGCCGTTGGCGGCCTCCTGCACCAGATACACCCCGACAGAGGAGCCCTCATTGTTGGGCTTCACCACGTAAGGCGGCTTCATCACATGTTTGGCGCGGACCATGTCACGCGGCACAATAATGCTATCGACAACCGGCAAGTCGTTGCGGCGGAACACATCTTTGGCCCGCGCCTTGTCCATCGCAAGGGCCGAGGCCAGCACCCCGGAATGTGTGTAGGGGATGCGCAACCATTCCAGCAGGCCCTGAACACAGCCATCCTCACCCCAGCGACCGTGGAGCGCGTTGAACACAACATCGGGTTTGATCTCGCTCAGACCTGCGCACAGGTCGACACCAGCGCCAGAAGCGCCTGCGTCTAGTTCGATTACGTCAAATCCCTCACCGCGTAACGCCTCGGCACACCCTTGCCCGGTGCTAAACGACACCTCCCGCTCTACGGAAGGGCCGCCCATCAAGACGACAACACGGGATGGAAGGCTGCTCAACCCTACCACCAACTGGTCCTCACATTGCCCTGCGGATACTTTGCCCGCCGGGTCGATTTCCCCCGCGCGTTTCGCGGAGCCTTGCTCATGTCATTGGCGCGCAGTTTTGCCCACGCGCATGATTTCCCACTGTAATTCTATGCCTTGGGTTTCGGAAACCCTTTTTCTGACATCTTCCCCCAATCCCTCCAAATCTGCGGCAGTTGCGCCACCCTTGTTGATCAGGAAGTTGGAGTGCATCTCGCTCATTTGCGCCCCACCTCGGGTGGCCCCGCGCATACCGGCGTCGTCGATCACCTTCCACGCCTTGAGGTCGTGGGTGTCATCGGCGCGCCCGGTGGAGGAGAACCCAGCCGGGTTGCGGAAGGTTGAGCCTGCGGTCAGCTCCTTTGTGGGTTGGGTTGCATCCCGTTTGGCCAGTTGCTGCTCCATACGTGCATTCAGGGCCTCAGCCTCCCCTTTATCACCTCTCAGGGTCACGGAGGTGATCACCGCGCCTTCAGGCAGGTTGGTCTGACGATAGGCAAATTCGATGTCACCTTGAGTGAAGGTGACGTTTGTGCCGTCACGCAGCACACCTTGGGCGTTGACAAAATGATCGGCGACATATGACCCATAACAGCCCGCGTTCATCTTTAGCGCCCCGCCAAGGGAGCCGGGGATGGTGCGCAGGAACGTCAGGTCGAGGCCATGCGCCGCCGCGTCCCGCGCCACCCTTGCATCCAGCGCGGCGGCCCCGGCAGTGACACGCTCACCCTCCACCGTGATATCCATAAACGGACGCCCCAGTTTGATCACAACACCGGCAATTCCGCCGTCACGGACAATCAGGTTCGAGCCGACACCGATGGGAAACACCGGCACAGACGGGTCAAGGGCACCCAGAAACTCCGCCAGATCATCCGCATCAGCGGGCTGAAACAACCATTCCGCCGGGCCGCCAACGCGAAGCCAGGTGAGGCCCGAGAGGTCCCGGTTCGGGGTCAGACGACCGCGCGGAGTGGGGAGCGATGATGTCATGGGTCTTTTGAACCGGCGATAGCGGCGCGGGCCACCATGGCGATGATCCCGGCAATAAAGGCGCACCCCGTGAAAGGCGCAAGGATGCCGTACAAAATAACAACGCCATCTGCGCCACCGCCATTCGGGAGGCTCTGCATCCAAAGCACGGCACCCAGGCCAATCAGCAGGCACCCCGCCCACAGCACCCAAATCATCCACCGTGGCCCAAGGCGCGCAGTGACATATCCGGCAAGAATGCCCCCGATGGCAGCAAAGCCGATCACCACAACAAGGTTCATTGTGGTGCGTCCTCGTCGGATCGCGCCGCCATTACCCGGCGCAATCCCTGCCCCGCCTTCTTCAATGGCCAGCGCAGCACCGACGCCCCGGCAACAAAGAACACCAGGCCAAAAACCGGACCGGCCTGAAACGTCACCCAGCCCAAAAGCGGAATACCTGTGGCGATCAAGGTCCATGCGGCGGGCCACTGGAAACGGGACGGCCCCATGCCTGCAAGGCAGGCCGACAGCGCCCAGACACAGGCAAGGACCAGAGATACCGGCATCAGGTTGCCCGCCCGATCAACCGTTTTGCGAAATACCGCAACGGGTTGCGGAACATCGAGATCACCGCCGCCAGGACAATCGCCGTCCAGATCCAGCCGTGGGTGTAGCCCACGAATCCCACCAGTGGGAGCGACAGGATCAGCAGCGGCACGCCAAGGGGGAATTGCAATCGCATCGGCAACATTGCCACGAAGGCCGAGACAACAACCCAGATGCAGGCAAGGATCAGGGCAAGGCTCATGCGCCCACCACCTTTTTGTCCAAATCAGCCAGCCGGCCCGGCAATTCGTTGGCCCATGTGCTGATTGTACCAGCGCCAAGGCAGACCACCATATCACCGGGGCGGGCCTGTTCACGCACCAGACGCTCCAGATCATCCTGGTCCAGGATTGCGCGGGCATGGCGGTGGCCGTGGCGGATCATGCCAGCCACCAGATCGTCACGGGATGCGCCCTCGATCGGCTCTTCTCCGGCGGCGTAAACTTCGGTGATGGCAACCACATCCGCCTCACTGAAACAGCCGCAGAAATCCTCGAACAGCGAATGCAGACGGGAGTAGCGGTGCGGCTGGTGGACCGCGATCACACGGCCCTCACTGGCTAGGCGTGCGGCTTTCAGGACCGCGGCAATCTCAACCGGGTGGTGGCCGTAATCGTCAATTATGGTGATCCCACCAACCTCACCCACCTTGGTGAACCGCCGGTTCACCCCTTTGAAGCCCGCAAGCGCCTCGCGGATTTCATCCCCCTTCATCCCCAGATGGCGCGCAACCGCCACAGCCGCCAGGGCGTTCGAGACGTTGTGGTCACCGGGCATCGGCAAGGTGCAGCCCTCAATCACGATATCTTCCGCCTGCAAAGCGATGTCAAAACACGCCACGCCGCGTTTGTAGTGCAAGTTCACCGCACGCACGTCCGCTTGTGCGTTGAAGCCAAAGGTCACCACACGCCGGTCGGTGATTTTGCCCACCAGCGCCTGCACTTCCGGGTGATCCGTACAGCACACGGCAAGGCCATAAAACGGGATGTTGGAGACAAAATCCAGGAACCCCTGGCGCAGGTTCTCGATGGTGCCCCAATGCT
>JAESTV010000277.1 GCA_016763475.1 Roseicyclus sp. | reverse complement strand
CTCTGCCGCAAGCGTTGCTGATCCGGTCTGGCGTCTGCCGTTCCATGACGCCTACGAGCCGCTGATCGAACCCGGTATCGCGGACCTCGACAATGCACCGTCTGGCGGAATGGCGGGGTCCATCACCGCGGCCCTCTTCCTGCGCCGGTTTGCACCCGTGCCGCGTTTCGTGCATTTCGACATCTACGGCTGGCAGCGCACCAATGCGCCAGCCCGCCCGAAAGGCGGTGTCGGCCAAGGCGTCCGCGCCCTCTTTGACGCCTTACCAGAGGTTCTGAGCCCATGAGCGACCCCCGTACCACCCCGTCCAACGGCCGCATCGCCCATGCCTCCCTCAAAGGGATCGTTGAGGCTGAACGCTATACCGAAGGCCGCTGGATGATGGTCCAGCAACCGATCGCCAACCTGACCGACAAACCCCGAGGGGGCCGCACCAGCCAACTGGTGTTCGGCGAACGGTTCCTTGTGCTCGACACCGAAGATGGCTTCGCGTTTGGACAGGCGGAGCGGGATGGATACGTCGGCTATGTCCTGTCAGGCGCGTTAACCGGGGCAGAGCCGCCAACCCATTGGGTGATTTCACCGGCGACGCACCTTTACCCCAAGGCGGATCTGAAAGTGTCACCGGATGTCTGCCTCTACTTTGGCAGTCAGGTGAAGGTGAGCGGCGAAAAAGGCGCCTACAAACGCATCCACACGGGCCATTTCATGCCATCCCAGCACCTGATGCCGATCAAGGCGCGGTTTGGCGATCCGGTGGGGATTGCGGACCTGTTTCTCGGCACGCCGTACCTGTGGGGCGGGACCAGCCGCTGGGGCATTGATTGCTCCGGTCTTGTGCAGGTCTGTCTGCTGGCCTGCGGTGTTGCCTGTCCCCGTGACAGTGATCAGCAAGAGGCGGCGTTGGGGGAAGAGATTGGCCCGGACGAGGCCCTGAAACGCGGTGATCTGATCTTCTGGAACGGCCACGTTGGCCTGATGGCCAGCGACCGGATGCTGCTCCACGCCAACGCGCACCACATGTCGACGGCCTACGAGCCGCTGAAAGACGCCGCCGCGCGGATCGAGGCGAGCGAATTTGGCCCGATTACCTCACGCAAACGGCTGACACTTGGTTAGCCGATAAGGGGTTAATCGACGGCGCGGATCAGTTTCCGTTCAAGAACACGCAGCACATTTTTCAGATCGTGCCCCCGCTTCAGGATCCGTCCATCCATGCCGATGACGGCATATTGGCCCTGCTTGTCGCGCAACTTCGGGCGCTTCTCGACCCGGTAAATCGGCGTCTCCGCCGTGCGACGAAAAATTGAGAAGACGGCAACCTCGCTGAGATGGGAGATCCCATAGTCCCGCCACTCACCCGCCGCGACCATACGGCCATAAAGGCCAAGGATCGGCCCAAGCTCAGTCCGGTGAAATGCAACCTGGGTGGGGGTAGATGAGGGGCCGGTAGGCTGGAAATGCACGACCATGCAAGGATGGTGGGGGGTGAGACGACGTAAATCAAGCGCTGCAGGGAAATTCAGGGGATTCACAAAATGTAAACGTCATCCTATATTATGCATATGATGAATATTGTTTCGGATGATGATCTGCTGGCGACGGTTCAAAAAATTGTTGTGAAGCAATTGGACCCCGCTCGGGTTGAGCGTGTTGATGTCGAACACGACGTTGACCATGACGGTGATCCGATTTTGCGAATCAAGATTGTGTTCGAAATCGAAGGCGACCGGCTCAATCCGCGGGCCGTTCGGGGCCTCGCGCGCCATCTCCGAGAACCGTTACAGGAACTTCGCGTAGAAGAGTTTCCAACATTCAGTTTTTCGACAGTGAAAGAAGACGAGTCTGCAGCCGCTTGACCTTATCAAGACGGCGCGGCGCTTAGCCACCGTAACGGCATCAAGACGACCGCGACAATCTGATCTTCGTCGCGCGATGAGCACTGCGTACTATGCCTTGTTCCATGAAATGTGCCGCAATACTGCCGATTGCATGATTGGAACAAAGAGCGCAGATCGTAGTGGCCCGGCTTGGCAGCAAGCATATCGATCCGTAGATCACGGTTATGCCAAAGGGCAGTGCAAAACGACTAGGGTAATGGCGAAATTTCCGAATGATATCGAGGACTTCGGGAACCTTTTTGTCGGCCAACAAGAAGACCGCCACAGGGCTGACTACGATCCTTACGCGACAGTTGTTCGAAGCGACGTCATCGCAAATATCGACGCTGCGGAAGACGCAATCACCGCCTTCCGCAGAACTCCGATCAAAGACCGCCGTGCATTTGCCGCGTGGGCCACGATGAAAAGCCGACCGAGCTAAATTACACCCGCACCAACTCCTCATAGCTCTGCGCGATGTCGCGGGTCAGGGCGCCGACCTCGAAGTTGTAGGTGCCGATCTGGCCTACAGGTGTGACCTCGGCCGCGGTTCCGGTCAGCCAGCATTGCTCAAAGCTCTCAAGCTCTTCGGGCATGATGTGCCGCTCGTGGACCTTTATCTGCTTGTCGCGCAACATGCCGATGACGGTTTGGCGGGTAATGCCGTTCAGGAACACGTCCGGCGTGGGTGTGTGGACCTCGCCATCTTTGACGAAGAAGATATTCGCGCCTGTGGCTTCGGCCACATAGTTGCGGAAATCCATGAACAGCGCGTCCGAACATCCTTTCGCCTCTGCCTCATGTTTGGAGATGGTGCAGATCATGTAGAGGCCAGCGGCCTTGGCATGGACCGGGGCTGTCTCTGGAGACGGGCGCTTCCACCTGGAGATGTCCAGCTTTGCGCCTTTGGTCTTGGCGTCGCCGTAATAGCTGCCCCATTCCCACGTCGCAATTGCGAGGTGGACGGGGTTGCGGGAAGAACTGATCCCCATGTCCTCTCCCGACCCGCGCCAAGCGATGGCGCGTACATAGGCGTCGGTCAGGCCGTTGGCGGTCATGACCTCATATTTTGCGGCCTCGATCTCATCCACGGTGTAGGGGATATTCACGTCCAGCATCTTGCCCGACGCCAGAAGACGCTCGGAATGACGGCGGCTTTCAAAGATCTTGCCGTTATAGGCGCGCTCACCCTCAAACACGCTTGAGGCGTAATGCATCGCGTGGGTCAGCAGGTGCACGCTTGTGGCCCGCCAGTCGACCAGCTTGCCGTCCACCCAGATCAATCCGTCACGGTCTTCGTAGGTTCCCGCCATGGTCCCGTCCTCACCAATGCGCCCGCTTCCACTGGGGCGTAGGTTTCCGAAAGTTGCGCAATATACGGCCACTACGGACATAAAATTACGCAAAACGCCAGATTGGCTAACAATTGATTCTTGGAAAGTCAACAAGGCTGACATAAACTGCCTGAAACCCCGGACCGCCGCCGGGGCTTCGAACAGAGGACGACAAAGATGGGAGAGCGCCACGCAAGCGCCGGTTTCGGACGGGGAGAGACACTTCTGTTCCTGACGGACGATCAGCTGCGCCGCGGCATCGAGGCGATGTTTTTCGCCTATCGCGGCTTCACGGCTGACCCCGATCTGATCCTCACGGATCATGGCTATGGTCGCGCCCATCACCGGGCGATCCACTTCATTAGCCGGACCCCGGGCACCACTGTAAACAACCTGCTGTCGATCCTCGGAGTCACCAAACAATCCCTGAACCGTGTGCTGCGGACACTGGTGGAAGATGGCCTTGTGGAGGCCCGCGTCGGCACCCGTGACAAACGCGAACGCCACCTGTTCTTGACGGATGGTGGTGAGGTACTGGAACGCGCGCTTAGTGAAGCGCAGCGCAACCGGATGCGCACGGCGTTTCGCAACGCTGGACCGGAGGCGGTTTCGGGCTTTCGTGCCGTATTGGAAGAGATGATGGACCCGGAAATGCGGCGCCACTACGTCAACGGAGTGGATCAAAACCAATGATCGAAATCAGACCAGAGGGCTGTTCATGATCGACATCAGACCGGAGGGCTGTTCATGATCGACATCGGCGCACATCTTTTGATCGTGGATGACGACGAACGCATCCGCACCCTTTTGCAGAAGTTCCTGATGCGGAATGGTTTTATGGCCTCGGGTGCGCGTGACGCCGCCCATGCCCGTAAGCTAATGGCTGGGTTGAGTTTCGATTTGATTGTGCTGGATGTGATGATGCCCGGCGAAGACGGCCTAAGCCTGTGCCGTGATATTCGCACAACCGACGCCACGCCGATCCTGCTTTTGACCGCAAAGGGAGAGGCCAGCGATCGGATCGAGGGCCTGGAGGCGGGCGCCGACGATTACCTCCCAAAACCGTTTGAACCGAAGGAATTGCTGCTGCGCATCAACGCTATCCTGCGGCGGATGCCGGCGCCTGCTGAGGATGCAACCGTGCCGCAAGTTCTGCACCTTGGTCCGGTGCGTTATGACATCGAACGCGGCGAGATGTTTTTGGGCCAGGACCTGGTGCGCCTGACCGCAACGGAGGCCGCATTGATGCGAATCTTTGCCCATCAACCCGGCGAGGCCCTAAGCCGCAGCAAACTTGTCAGCCTGCTCAACCGTGACAAGGTGGGCGGTGAACCAGTGCAGGAGCGCGCTGTGGACGTGCAGATCACCCGGCTTCGCCGCAAGATCGAGATGAACCCGAAGCAGCCCCGTTACCTGCAAACCGTGCGCGGCGCCGGCTACATGTTGGCGCCGGATTAAAGCAGACCAAGGACATCCGATGCTGATTGTGAACAATCCAACCGGCCTGCGCCACGAGATGCCCGACGGCCACCCAGAACGTATTGCGCGGCTGGAGGCGGTTTTTGCCGTGTTGGCGGATGTGGACGCGGATCGCGTCGAAGCGCCTTTGGCTGTCGAGGACGACGTCATCCTGTGTCACCCTCAAAGCTACATCGACAAAATGCGCCATGCCATGCCGGAGTCCGGCTTGGTCCAGATCGACGCTGATACCAGCGCGTCACCGGGAACGTGGGAGGCCGCGATGCGCGGCGTTGGCGGCTGCCTTTTGGCCGTCGATCGGGTGCTGTCAGGTGCCCACAAACGGGCTTTTGTTGCCACACGCCCGCCTGGTCATCACGCCGAGAAATCCCGCGCCATGGGGTTTTGCCTGTTCGGCAACATCGCCATCGCCGCCCGTCATGCCCTTGAACGCCATGGACTTTCCCGTGTCGCCGTTGTGGATTTCGACGTCCACCATGGCAATGGTACGCAGGACCTACTGTGGGATGAGCCGCGTGCGCTTTTTGTGTCGTCACACCAGATGCCCCTTTATCCGGGTTCCGGTGCGGTCCATGAGCGCGGCGGGTCAGACAACATCCTCAACATCCCGCTGCCGCCCGGATCTGACGGGTTTGCCATGCGGTCGCGGTATGAATCCCACGTCTTCCCGCGCATCCGCGATTTTGCGCCTGAGTTGATCCTGATCTCTGCCGGGTTTGACGCTCACCTGCGTGATCCACTGGCCAATCTCCTCTGGGAAAACGAAGATTTCGCCTGGGTCACACGGGAGCTGGTCACCCTTGCCGAGGTGGTTTGCGAAGGCCGCATAGTCTCGACACTTGAAGGCGGGTATGATCTGCAAGGACTCGGCGAAGGTGTGCTTGCCCATGTGACGGAGCTGGAGGATTGAATGGCTGACGAACCCGCTGATAAAGCCATCAAGGAGATGAGCTTTGAAGATGCTATCCGCGAGTTGGAACAAGTGGTTACGCAGCTCGACCGAGGTGATGTGGCCCTTGAGGATTCCATAAAGCTCTATGAACGTGGCGCCGCTTTGAAGGCGCGCTGTGAGGCGAAACTGAAAGAGGCTGAGGAAAAGGTTGCTCAGATCACATTGGACGCCACCGGCCAACCCACAGGTGCCACCCCGGTGGAAGGCTTGTGAGCCTTGTTTGAAACGGCCCTGATCAATGCGCAGACCCGTATTGGTGACTTCCTGACAGATCAGATGAAACGACTTGGCGACGATAATATCGCCCAAGGCATGCGGTATGCTTCCGCCGGTGGCAAACGCCTGCGTGGGTTCTTAGTGCTTGAATCTGCGAGTCTTTTCAACGTCCCGCCCGCACAAGCCCTTTATGCCGCCGGGGCGGTCGAATGCCTCCATGCCTATAGCCTCGTCCACGATGATCTGCCCTGCATGGACAACGACGATGTGCGCCGTGGTCAACCGACAATCCACGTAAAGTGGGATGAGGGGACCGCGGTTTTGGTCGGTGATGCCCTCCAGGCATTTGCGTTTGAATTGCTGGCTGATCCGGCTGTCGGGAATGCGGACCAACGTGTGGCGTTGGTGGCAAGCCTTGCAGTTGCTTCGGGCGCGCAAGGGATGGTTCTTGGTCAGGCACAGGACATCGCGGCCGAAACCGCTGGTCGCACCCTAACCCTCGAAGAAATAACGAAATTGCAGGCTAACAAGACCGGCCGTCTGATCGAATGGCCCGCATTGGCGGGGGCAATTCTAGGGGGTGGCGATCCGGCGCCTTTGCGCACCTATGCCCGCGCCATTGGCCTCGCGTTCCAGATAGCGGACGATATCCTCGACATTGAAGGTGATGCCGCCACGGCTGGCAAAGCGCTGCGCAAAGATGCCGAGGCCGGGAAGGCGACGTTTGTGTCGGTGTTGGGGCTGGTTGATGCGAAGGCGTGGGCAAACACGCTGCTCAGGACGCACGTGCGGCGCTTGCGCCCTATGGCGAAAAGGCGCAGACCCTCCACGATCTGGCGACCTACATAGTAACCCGTGACAAGTAGCGAAAAAGGCTAGCTGAATGAGCGAGCGCCCGGATACCCCGCTGTTGGACAAAGTTAAGTCTCCCAATGATCTCAATCTGTTGAGTGACTCCGACCTGCGAAAGCT
>JAESTV010000276.1 GCA_016763475.1 Roseicyclus sp. | reverse complement strand
GGACGTCACCGCGCGTGTTAACGAATTGCTCGATCGGGTGGACCTCAAGGGCTACGGCGACACGCCGCCACATCTGCTCTCGGGGGGGGAACAGCAGCGTGTGGCACTGGCCCGCGCGTTGGCGCCTCGCCCGCGTATCATGCTGATGGATGAGCCGTTCTCGGGCCTCGATAACCGCCTGCGTGACGGGATCCGGGATGAGACGTTGCAGCTTCTGAAAGAGGAAGGCACCGCTGTGGTGCTGGTGACCCATGAGCCGGAAGAGGCGATGCGAATGGCAGACCAGATCGCCCTGATGCGCGACGGTGAGGTGGTGCAGACCGGCGCGCCCTACAACATCTACCATGCGCCCTGTGATCGCGATGCAGCGGCGTTTTTCAGTGATATCAACGTGATCGAGGGTGAAGTTCACGGCGCATTGACGGACACCGCGTTTGGTCAGTTCCTCGCCCCCGGTGTGCCGGACGGCACAAATGTGGAAATTGTCTTTCGCCCGCAGCACGTCAAGATCGACTTCGACCGTGGCGGGCGTGGTCCCAATCCGACACCTCAGGACGGCGTCCCGGCGCGCGCCGTTGTGGAACGGGCGCGGTTCATGGGCCATGAAAGCCTGGTGGAGTTTCGGATGGACTTCGATGGTGGCATTGTGAAAGCCACGGTTCCGGCGGTGTTTCTGCCGAAACCGGGCACAGCTTTGTGGTTAACAATCCGCCGGGATCGCTGTTTTGTGTTTGCAAATCGCACCTGAGGCCCGTTTTTTGGTTACAAACCTGCCTTTGCGGCGGACAAATTGCGTTTTGGGGCTTTGATCTGGCGCGGCGAGACCATACTTATGCAACAGGAAATCTGATAAACGGGGCCTGTGCGCTGGACGCTCAGGCCAACCGGAGGGAGACATCATGCTTAACAATATCGGACCAGCCGGTCTAATCCTCATCGCCGTCGTTGTGCTTGTGCTGTTTGGCCGTGGCAAGATTGCGGGCCTGATGGGTGAAGTCGGCAAAGGGATCACCGCTTTCAAGAACGGTGTGAAAACACCTGATGGTGAGATCGAAGACGCCACCGCATCCGCTGACGGCGCCGCCGCACGGGACGTGACCCCTGAAGAGCAGACCGAGCGCGACAACGCCTGACTCCTCGTAGATTAAGGCACCTGGCTACAGCACCAAAGGCTGCGGCACCACAAAGGCTGCGGACCAAAGGCTGCGACACTCAGGCTGCGATACTCAGGCTGCGATAACGGGCTGCGATAACGGACGGACGGCATATGCCAGACATCGGCTGGATGGAATTGATGGTAATCGGGATTGTGGCGTTGATCATCGTCGGCCCCGAAGACCTGCCCGGAATGTTCCGCAAGTTGGGGCAGATGACGGGTCGTGTGCGCGCAATGGCCAAGGATTTCACCAACGCCATGAACGAGGCGGCGGACGGCACTGGCATGACCGAGCTAAGCCGCGATCTGCGCAAGGTAACGAAGTTCTCCAACCCGAAGAATATGGCCAAGGATTTCATGGGGGATGTCATGGAGGACATCGACCCGAGCAAGTATGAGGAAGGCTCGGCCACCCGTGTGATTGCCGAAAAGAAGGCCGCCGCGCAAGCTGAGACCCGCAAACGGGTCGCCGCCAAACGCGCCGAACGTGAAGCCGAAGAAAGCGCAGAACCCGAAGACATGCCCGGAGACGCGAACACAATTGCGGCCTCCGATCCGGCCACTTCCCCGTCCGCAGGTTCCGGCTCCACTGATCTTGGCTCCACTGATCTTGCCCCCTCAGATCCTGGCCCGGCCAACATCGAAGCGCCTGACGCACCTAAACCGCAAGCAGAGCGCCCATGACCCAGCCCGACGCCCAAGCCACCCCCGACCAAGCGGACGACCAAACTGACGACCAAGCGGACGCCGGCACCGATGAAGACCTCGAACAAAGCGCCGCACCGCTGGTGGAACACCTGCGAGAGTTGCGCACCCGCCTGATGCGCGCGGTGCTTGCCTTTGTGGTCGGCATGATCCTCATGTTCACCGTCGCCGAGTCGATGTTGAACTTCATCTCCCAACCACTGGCTGATGTGCTGCGGGATCGGGGTGAGGATGCCCGGCTGATCTTCACCGCCCCGCAGGAGAAATTTTTCGTCCTGATCCGGATTTCCATCATCATGGGGTTCGCGATCTCGTTTCCTGTCATCGCCCACCAACTGTGGCGGTTTGTGGCACCGGGCCTTTACAAGACTGAAAAGAATGCGGTGCTGCCATTCCTTGTGGCCTCACCTGTCCTGTTCCTGATCGGCGCGTCTTTCGCCCATTATGTGGTGACACCGCTGGCGATGAACTTCTTCATCGGCTTCTCCGACGCGATCCCGGCACTTGCCAATCTGATTGCCGGGGATGGCTCGTTCCAGAACCCTGAATCTGACGGCGAATTGCAGACAATCTTCCTCGGCTCCGTCAAGGAATCCCTCGATCTGGCGCTGAAATTCATCTTCGCCTTTGGCCTGTGTTTCCAGCTTCCGGTCCTGCTGACCCTCATGGGGAAAGCGGGCCTTGTGACCGCTGAGGGCCTTGGCAATGTGCGCAAATGGGCCGTTGTCGGCATCCTGACGTTGGCCGCCCTGGTGACGCCGCCTGATGTGATTACCCAAGTGATCCTTTTTGTCGTGGTGTATGGCCTCTATGAAATCTCCATCCAACTGGTCCGCTGGGTCGAACATGCCCGCAACCGCCGCCTGCGCGCCGAGGGGATTCTCGACGACGGTGAGGAGCTTTAGGGTTTGCCCGCCGCGCTTTCATCAGACGCGCTTTCGTCAGACACGCTGACCCGCATCGCGGAGGCGTTGGAACGGCTACGCCCACCACCCGCCGAGGCACCGGATTGGACAGCGGCAGAGGCGTTTGTCTGGCACGCTGATCCTGACCGGCTGGAGCCTGTGGTGGAGGTGAACCGGGTTGAACTGGCGCTGTTACATGGCATCAACCGTGCCCGTGACACGTTGCTGACCAACACCCGCCAGTTTGCCCG
>JAESTV010000275.1 GCA_016763475.1 Roseicyclus sp. | reverse complement strand
GAACCGGGTCCACATGGCGAAACTGTTGAAATCCGGCGGCAACGTGCTGCTGCTGGACGAACCCACCAACGACCTGGACGTCGAAACCCTCCGCGCGCTTGAAGATGCTTTGACCGAATTCGCAGGCTGCGCCGTGGTCATCAGCCACGACCGCTTCTTCCTGGACCGGATCTGCACCCACATCCTGGCGTTTGAGGGGGACGCCCATGTCGAATGGTTTGAAGGTGATTTTTCCGCCTATGAGGAAGACAAGAAGCGCCGCTTGGGGCCAAATGCGTTGGAACCGAAGCGGTTGAAGCATAAGAAATTTGTGAGGTGAGGTGAGGGGCTGGCTTTAGTCACTTCGTTTGGTGTGGGCTCTATTGTCTCAGCAGCTATCCAATGGTGGTTGGAAAGTCTCCGACAGGCCAATCGTCTCAGATTTGAGGAACGTAAAGAGGGCTATGTCGGATTGCTTGAAGCCTATCACCGTGTGGCACGGGAAAACTCGCCAGAATCACGCCTGAATTTTGGCTATTGGAAACTCAGGTGCAGGTTAGTGGCATCACCCGATGCCTTGGCTTTGCTGCATGAATTTGCGGAGACACCCTCAAATAGGGCCGATAGAACAATCGCAGAAGACAAACTTTTAGGTGCAATGCGAAAAGATCTAGGACTTATGTAATTTAGAGTGAGGGTTCACCCCGCCTTCCACCTTTCAAACGGCCGACCAATCCCCGCCCTAAGCTACCTCCCCAAAATCGCCATCCACTTCCAACCCAGACCATTCCGCCTCAACCCGTCCCAACCGCACATCGCGGTGGATCGACGACGCCTCCCAATCCGTGGGCCGCTCAACGTAGCCGTGCTTCACCGGGTTCAGCCAGCAATACCGGATGTGACGTTCCAAATCCGCCTCGTTCCGGCAATGATGTTCCCAAAATCTGCGTTGCCACACCGCTGTCTCGCGCTTGTCCCCTCGTAGACCGGGCTTCAGCCCGGTATAACGTCCGCTTTGAACAGCCGGAAAATTAGTGGGAAACCTATCGTGTCCCGGGCCAAGGCCCGGTCTACACTCAGACAACCGTTTGCGGAGGTCGCGGGTAAAGCGGGCTTTGATCCTGCCCCAGCGTTGCGAATAGTTTGGATCGTTTTTTGGCAATTGCCAGACGCAATGCATGTGGTCGGGGAGCACAACCCAAGCCAATATCTCGAACCGACGGTCGCGATGGGTCAGACGAACAGCCTCTCGCAAAATGTCGAGATGCTCGATCAAGGACGCCGACTCGCGGTTTGCAAGGCAAACTGTGAAGAAAACGGGGACGTTTTGGATAGGTGGCCGTCTATATGGTGGCATACCGGCAGGCTATCGCCGACAAGGTTAACCACAGGTGAATACCCCACCTTCCCCTTGCTTTTTCCCCCAAAATGTCCCATATGCCGTCTCGCGACCGTTACCGCACACGATCTACTGTCTCCTCTACCAAGGCCTCAGTCTCGATCCTGCCTACACTGACGCCAAACCGCCGCATGCACGCGGGCGGAACTACACTAGGAGACACACAGATGGCCAATGGCACTGTAAAATGGTTTAATTCCACTAAAGGCTTCGGCTTCGTAGCACCCGAGTCCGGTGGCAAAGACGTGTTTGTACACATCTCTGCTGTTGAGCGTTCCGGCCTGACGGGCCTCGACGATAACCAGAAGGTCACATTTGACCTCGAAGCTGGCCGTGATGGCCGCGAAAGCGCCGTGAACCTCAAGCTGGTCTAAACCGGCTTAGGTAACGACCTGACAAACGAATGGCGCGCCCGGCTTCGGACGCGCCTTTTTTTGTTGCCGCGCGGTGGGCCGGGCTACCGCCCAACTGGCCTAAGCTTCTGAATGGAACCAGTTGGTTCCGATTGGGTCTAGTCGTCGAGGACAAATGTCACCTTCAGGCTGACGCGATATTCGTCGATCTTGCCGTCCTTCACCGTGACTTTCTGATCCTGCACCCACGCACCCTGCACCCCCTTGAGGGTTTTGCAGGCGCGCTCGATTCCCTTCTTGGTGGCGTCTTCAAAGCTTTTGTCGGACGACGCGATAATTTCTGTGATTCGAGCAACGCTCATGGCTCTCTCCCTTTTGGCGATAAGGGGCCGTTTTCCGGCCCTGTGGGGTAACATAGCACGCTTGCGCCAATTGCCGCCTGTGGTCTGAGGCAATCGGCCATTTTCCGCCAAGGCGCTGAAAAGGTGCGGGAAAATCCTGGCGATATCGGATATCAGCGCGCCGATATTGTGTGGCAAGGCGGTGTGCGCCCAGTGTGAAGCCATCAAGTCACCCACCCAAAGGAAACGTTATGAACCGCCCCGCCCAGGACATCGTCAAGCCCCGCCGCCCCGCCAGCCCGATCCCCGGCAAATCCGCTCCGCAGCCATTTCGTTTCACGGATTGGGCCTCGATCTAAGCCGCGCTTCACGGGCAGGCACATGCCTGTCAAGTCCGTGTAACACCCACTGACAGCTCGATATTCATGCCCTAAGTTGGACACATGAAAGGAGCCATCGACATGACACCGCGCCAGAACACTCACAAGCAACGCAAATCACGCCCCGCCCCCTTCCGTTTTACGGATTGGGCAGCAATTTAAGGGCCGAACAGCCTGTACGGGTCCATTTTTTTGATATTTCCCCGCGATCTCCGCGCCCGCCGTCCCCATTTCTGGATCACGAGGCGGCGCAAGTCGTCAAAACCGGACGGAGATATTCTTGGCTAAAGCACGGGCAAAATGCAGGAAAACATAGCGATGCGGCCGAAATCTGGTCCTGCGCGCGTGGCTGCATTATAGACCAAAACCCGATCTTTGCGCCTGCTGCCAACGCGCCGCCCCCCCCTTGGGCCGCGTCAAACACCCCAAACGCGCACATTCTTTTAATCACAGGGCCAGCCAGCAGACCCGCGCAATGCTCCGCGCTTTCCGACCCGCATGGCGGTTTCAAGTTGCCAGTCCCCTATTCTCCGCTAACCTCCCTTCCAACCCCACCGCATAGGAGCCCTTTCACAATGCGTTTGATTTCTTCCACCTTGGCGTCCGTCGCCACCGCAGCCGCTTTGCTGATCAGCCCCGCCGCCCAGGCGCAGGACGCCCGCGAGACACAATTTATGATGGGCTTGATGGAGTCTATGAACCAACTGTCGGTCCGTTTTAACCGCGAGGTTTGCGGCTTCATCCTGCAAGACGCGCAGGGCAATTATTCCTCAACAAAAGTGTCCTGGGGAGGGGAGGCAAGTTGTGCCTCGACTCCGCTGGAGTCTGGCGCTCGTGCGGTGTCGTCCTGGCATACCCATGCGGCCTGGGGTCTTGGCTATGATGGCGAAGTGCCGTCGATTCAGGACGTTGAAGGTGACATGCGCTTTGGTGTGAACGGCTGGGTTGCCACACCCGGCGGACGGCTTTGGTTTGTGGATGGAACAACTGGCGCAATGAACCAGATTTGTGGGCGTGATTGCCTGCCGGTTGACCCGAACTTTTACCCGCAAGAGCATGGGCCGGTGGCCAACAATTACTCGCTCGACGGATTGTACCAGCGCTTTGGCCGCTCCCGGTAAGACCGGGGCGCTTCGGCAAGTGCGGGAGGGGGCTGCCTGCCGCTCCTTCAGAGCCTGCCGCCAGAGCCTGCCGCGATATTTGTAACGCAAAGATGGGCGGGTCCGGTTTGGGTCCGCCCATTTTGGTTTTATTCCGCAGCGTCCATGTAGTCTTCAATCGGCGGGCAGGTGCAGATCAGATTACGATCCCCCGCAACGTTGTCGACGCGATTGACCGGAGGCCAGTATTTGTCGACCCGGAACGCACCCGGCGGGAAACAACCCTGTTCGCGGGAATAGGCGCGGTCCCAATCCTTGACCAGGTCTTCCATCGTGTGGGGGGCGTTGTGCAGCGGGCTGTTCTCGGCCTGCATAGTGCCTGCTTCGACCTCGGCAATTTCTGCCCGGATAGCCAGCATGGCGGTGATGAAACGATCAATCTCCGCCTTGCTTTCGGATTCCGTCGGCTCCACCATCAATGTGCCAGTCACCGGCCAGCTCATTGTTGGCGCGTGAAAGCCATGGTCCATCAGGCGTTTGGCGATGTCATCCACAGTTATCCCGGCCTCGGCAAAGGGGCGGGTATCAAGGATACACTCATGGGCCACACGGCCGGTTTTGCCTTTGAAGAGAATGCTATACGGCCCCTCCAATCGTCGCGCGATGTAATTTGCGTTCAGAATTGCAACCTTGGTGGCCTGGGTCATCCCTTCCCCCCCCATCAGGCGTAAATAGGCATAGCTGATGGGCAGGATCGAGGCTGAGCCATAAGGCGCAGATGACACCGGACCTTCGGTGCCGCCGGTCTCTGGATGGCCAGGAAGGTGCGGCGCCAGATGTGCCTTCACGCCGATTGGTCCCATGCCGGGGCCGCCGCCACCGTGGGGAATGCAGAAGGTTTTGTGCAGGTTCAGGTGACTGACATCTGCGCCCACTTCGCCGGGCTTCGACAGGCCCACCATGGCGTTCAGGTTGGCCCCATCAAGGTAGACCTGTCCGCCAAATTCATGGGTGATGTCGCAAATTTCACGCACGGTCTCTTCAAATACACCATGGGTGGATGGGTAGGTGATCATACACGCGGCCAGCTTGTCACCCGCCGCTTCGGCTTTGGCACGGAAATCGGCGACGTCGATATCGCCGTTTTCGGCGGCCATCACCACAACCACCTTCATCCCGGCCATCTGGGCAGACGCCGGGTTGGTGCCGTGGGCCGAGACCGGGATAAGGCAGACGTTGCGATCCTGCCCTTGCGCGCGGTGATAGGCGGCAATTGACAGAAGGCCCGCGTATTCGCCCTGCGCGCCCGAATTGGGCTGCATCGACATGGCGTCGTACCCGGTGATTTCACACAGTTTGGCGGACAGATCCTCCAACATCTCTGCATAGCCTTCGGCCTGATCGGCAGGGGCAAACGGATGTAACGCGCCGAATTCGGGCCAGGTGATCGGCATCATCTCCACGGCGGCGTTCAGCTTCATGGTGCAAGACCCCAGCGGGATCATCGCGCGGTCAAGGGCAAGGTCACGGTCCGACAGGCGGCGCATGTACCGCATCATCTCAGTTTCCGCGCGGTTCATGTGGAAGATCGGATGGGTCAGGAAATCCGAGGTCCGCAACAGCGCGTCGGGGATCGCCGGGACCTTGGCCGCAGGGGCCAAAAGCACACCAAATGCGCGGCAGACATCCTCGAGATGGGCGGTGGTTGTGACCTCATCCACGGCAATACCAATGCGGTCCGCGCCCACATCACGCAGGTTGATCCCCCGTGCGACGGCGGCGGCCATGATGCGGCTTTGCTTGTCTCCCACATGCACCGTGATGGTGTCGAAGAAGGTGTCATTCTCTGCCGGATACCCGCCCGCACGCAGAGACGCGGCCAGCCGCGCGGCGCGCAAATGAATACGCTCTGCAATTGCACGCAGGCCAAGGGGGCCGTGGAACACCGCGTAGAAGCTGGCCATCACAGCCAGTAGCGCCTGCGCAGTGCAAACGTTGGACGTCGCCTTTTCGCGCCGGATATGTTGCTCACGGGTTTGCAGGGCCAGGCGGTACGCCTTGTGGCCATGGCTATCGACGGACACCCCGACGATCCGTCCGGGAAGGGAGCGTTTCAGGGCGTCACGGCAAGACATAAAGGCCGCATGTGGGCCACCATACCCAAGCGGCACGCCAAACCGTTGCGCCGTGCCAACAGCGATATCGGCACCCATTGCGCCCGGCTCTTTCACCAGGGTCAACGCCATAAGGTCCGTCGCAACCACGGCGATGGCCTTGGCATCGTGCAGCGCCGCGATCTGCGGTGATGGGTCAACCAGCCCGCCAAAGGTGCCGGGATACTGGAAGATTCCGCCGAACACGGCTTCTGCTTGCAAGGCATCCGGTGCGCCAACGACAATCTCGATCCCCAACGGCGCGGCGCGGGTCTGGATCACGGCAATCGTCTGCGGGTGGCAGTTTTCGTCCACAAAGAACGCACCTGCCTTCGATTTGGAGGCCCGTTGCGCCATGACCATGGCTTCTGCGGCGGCAGTGCCTTCATCCAACAGCGAGGCGTTGGCAATTTCCAGCCCGGTCAGATCAGCCACCATGGTCTGGAAGTTCAGCAGCGCCTCAAGGCGGCCTTGGGCAATCTCGGGCTGATAGGGGGTGTAGGCGGTATACCACGCCGGGTTTTCCAGCACGTTTCGCTGGATCGCGGGCGGCGTGAAGGTGTTGGAATATCCCTGCCCGATCATCGAGACCATCGGTTTGTTTTTTGAGGCGATGCGGCGCATATGCGCCAGCAGCTCTGCCTCCGACATTGCGGGCCAATCAAGCACATCCGCCTGCCGGATTGCGGCCGGGACCGTGTCATCAATCAGCGCATCAAGGCTATCGGCGCCCACATATTCCAACATCGCCGCCATCTCGTCGGGGGAGGGGCCAATGTGGCGGCGGTTGGCGAAATCGGTTGGGTCGTAGTCGGTTGTTGTCCAGGGCATTTGAATGCTCCTCACTGATGGTGCGTTGCGACGTTGACGAGATTGCCCGCCGGGTCACGAAAGAGAAATCCAGCGATGCCCCAAGGCTTGATGGTGGGGCCGTAGACGGGGTGAACCCCCGCTTTGCGGAGCCGATCAAGGGTCGTGTCCAGGTCATCCACCTCGATAGAGATTGCGGGCAGATTGGTGCCTGATCCACCCCATATCCATCCGCAGGGTCAGCCCGAAAACGTCGCCATAAAACGCGGCTGGTTCAGTTGGGTTGTTCGCGGGCAGATCGGGGGTGATCCGGCAGATCGGGGGTGATCCGAAGGACGTTCATCTCACTCCCCGACGTGATCCTTGTATTCGTCCTCAGACATGAATTCGTCGAGCGCGTTTGGGTTTTCGACCTTGATCTTGAAGAACCACGCCGTCCCCATTGCATCTTCGTTCACCAGGGCGGGCTTATCGGCCAGGGCGTCGTTGATCTCAACAATCTCACCATCCAGGGGCGCGGAAATGTCGGACGCAGCTTTGACTGACTCGATCACGACGATATCATCACCCTTGGAAACCTGGGTCTCAACTTCGGGCAATTCCACATATACGACATCGCCAAGTTGCGTGGCGGCATGATCGGTAATGCCCACAGTGATGATGTCGCCATCAGCGCTTAGCCATTCGTGGTCTTCAGTAAACTTCATGGATTTTCTCCGTCTGGATCAGCGTTTGTAGCCGGGGGGGTAAATGGAAGCTTGGTTTGAGTGACGGGCAGGCGTTTGCCGCGGACCTCGCCAAAAAGTGCTGCATCGGGGGGGGTGGCCGCGTCGATCAGCGCAAGGGCCACGGGGCCACCAACGGTCGGCCCGAAGCCGCCTGAGGTGATTGTCCCGATAGGCGTAGCGGCGTCTGCGCTGGCAAAAACCTCCACACCGGCGCGCATCGGGGCGCGGCCTTCGGGTAGAAGCCCGACGCGACGGCGAGGGGGTTTGTTCGCGATTTGCGCAAGGATCACATCAGCGCCGGGGAAACCGCCTTCGCGCTCACCATCCAGCCGACGGACCTTGCCGATGGCCCAGGCTTGGCCGGCCTCAACCGGGCTGATCGAGGTATCCATGTCCTGCCCGTAAAGCGGCAAACCGGCTTCCAGCCGCAATGAATCCCGTGCGCCAAGACCGATCGGTTCTACCCGCTCATCTGCCAGCAAAGCGCGCGCAAAAGTTTCCGCGATTTCGTCAGGCACCGAGATCTCAAACCCGTCCTCACCGGTGTAACCTGACCGGCTGATCCACAGCTCCACGCCATTCCACTTGACCCGGTGGCTGTCCATGAACCGCATCGCGGCGGCGGCGGGCAGAACCTCGGCCAATGCCTCCGCAGCCTTTGGCCCTTGCAGCGCCAGCAAGGCGCGCCCGGTGATCTCTTGCACGCCATCAATATGGGCCCGCATGTGGGTGATGTCGGCGTCTTTGCAAGCTGCGTTCACAACCAGAAACAGCGCATCCGGCACATGTGCGATCATCAGATCGTCCAACACGCCGCCGCTATCGTTGGTAAAAAATCCGTAGCGCTGGCGACCCTCGGCCAGACCCCGCACATCAACCGGAACCAATGCCTCCAAGGCATCAACCGCTGCCAACGGCAGCATCACTTGTCCCATATGGCTGACGTCGAACAGGCCCGCGCTTTCGCGCGTCCACAGGTGTTCACCCATCACGCCGCGCGGATATTGCACGGGCATCGAATAGCCCGCGAACGGCACAAATTTTCCGCCCAGTTCTGCGTGCAAATCAGCCAGCACCAGTGTTTTCAGATCGTCCCCGGCCATCGTTCCCCTCTTCCCGGGTCACACGGCCCGGCATCATTTCAGCCCTGCGAAAGCAGTGACTTATGATGCCCCCTCTGTCCTTAGGCCTGAGATCGCTGTCCCTTCGGCGGAGGGAAAACCCTCACTCTCCAGAGTGTGTTTGCATGCCACAGGTCCTTTTGCCTGAGAGATTACCGGGGCGGTTGCTCCTTCGGCCCAAACGCGCCCGGTTTTCCAGGCGCGCAAGTGTCTCCCTGCGGTTGCATGCGGCAGCATACAGACAACCGATCGCCAATCAAGAGGGGTTGAAAGGCGGCATCAATTGCCTCATTCGAAGGCGATGAAAGACCCGTTTTTCTTTGGATATGGCAGCCTTGTGAACCGCGCCACCCACACCTACCCGGATGTGGTGCAGGCCCATGTGACAGGTTGGCGGCGGGTGTGGCGGGGGACAAACCTGCGCAATGTTGCGTTCCTGACGGCGGAACCTGATTCGGGCGCCGAGATCGCGGGGCTGATCGCGTCGGTGCCGGGGGCCGATTGGGTGGCGCTTGATAAACGCGAACGCGCCTACACCCGGCACAACGTTGCAGACATTCGCCACGGCCACTCTGGCCAATTGGATGTGCAGATATATTCTGTGGAGCCGCGCCATGGGGAAGAGGGGCAACACCCGATATTGTTGAGCTATCTGGATACAGTGATCCAGGGGTATCTGAGCGAATTCGGTGAGGAAGGCGCCCGTGATTTCTTTGACGTTACCGGAGGGTGGCGCCGCCCGCTGTTTGATGATCGTGCCGCTCCGATCTACCCGCGCGCCACGGACGTGAGCTTGGACGAGCGGGCATTTGTGGACGAAAACCTCGTCCGCATCCGCGCCTGAAGCGCACGTTTTCCGAACGTCACGCCCCGTTTTTCGGCCCACACTTTTCCTCTCATTCAGACAGTCATGTGCCGCGCCCGCGCGCCCCGTTCAATCGCCGCGGCGTGGAGGGGGTCAATGTTGAACGTATGACGCATTTCTTGCAGAAACCGCAGTTCGGGCTGCGCCAGCTTTCCATCGGCGGCGGCCACGTCACAGGCCAATGCATAGGCGGTTTCATAGAGATGCTCCGGCAGGTCTTCATGGATCAGGCCGAACAATGCGTCCAAACCGTCTTCTTCCTCAAACAGGTCAAAGACGATGTTGGCGATGCGCCGCATACGGTCAGAATCGTAAGCCCCGAAAACGGGCAGGAAATTCACCATCTGCTCAATCGACAGCAGCTCGGAGGTGCGGATCGTCTCGTCTGAGATCGAGATGCCGACCATCACGGCCACTAGGGAATCTTCGGGGGTGAAACTGTGATCTGTCATTGGATGCGCCTTTGTCATGTCACAGTGTCATTTATTGACGCGGAGGCGCACAAACAATAGGTGCGGACGCGGACTGTTGGTCCAAATAACCCGGGCAATTTGACCCACCTTCCCAGGACAAGACACATGACCGATCTGCGTGACGCTGCAATGACCTCCAAGGCCTGGCCCTTTGAAGAAGCGCGCCGCGTGTTGAAACGGTACGAGAAAGCGCCGCCCGAAAAGGGTTATGTGCTGTTCGAAACCGGCTACGGCCCGTCCGG
>JAESTV010000274.1 GCA_016763475.1 Roseicyclus sp. | reverse complement strand
CTGGCCCACCTGGCCCACCTGGCCCACCCGAGACGTGGCTGCCACCAAGCCCGAAACCTCCCATGGCTGAGCCCGAGACATCACCAGACAAGCCCCAACTTCGGCGCCGCAAACCAGATCAACACCTGTTCAGCACCCGCTACCCAAACAGAAAACGCCCCCGGCCTTGGGATCAAGGCCGGGGGCGCAGTCACACACTATCGGTCACCCGACCCGGTGGATCACTCAGAGATCCACAATTGCGCAGCATTGTTGGAGGACAGATTGTAGCTGCCCGCCCAGATATCGTACTGGCCCTGAAGTGGCGGCGAGAACGTCAGCGTCGAGTTATACGACCCGTTGGAATCGTCGTTGAAGTGCCATTGCCCGTCCGGTGTGTTGATCAAAAGCACGGTGTCAGTTGCGCTTGAAACCAACGAGAAACTCAACCGCCCGGTCGGTGATTGGCCCTGATAGAAGAACCGGTAGTCGGGCCGGGTGATTGTGTACCCTCTCCAGCCGGTGCCGGGGAAACAATTCGCCAACGCATGGCGTCCCCCTGCCGTGATGCGCGGAATGCGGACCGGGTTCAGCGCGCCACCCGCGTTCAGGGTGCCCTGGCCAAAGGCGGTGCTCTGGGTGGCATAGTTCGGGCAGCCAAAACCGCCGCCGCCGCCGCTGTTAACAAAGCTGCCACTGCTGCCGCCACCGATGAAATTACCACCTCCGGGGGTGGGAGCCGGAGCCGCGGGTGCGCTATAAGCCCCAGCGGAAAAGCCAGCCCCGGAACCGAAGTTCGAGTTCGGGTTCGAACAATCCGCCGCGTCAGTGCCCCACGCGCAGAGGTTCAGGCCATTTGGCTCGTCACAATCGCCGTCATTGGTATATGCGCACGTGTTTTGCGGTGTAGCAGTGCCACCGCCACCGCTGGTATAAGCCCCAGCGGAAAAGCCAGCCCCGGAACCGAAGTTCGAGTTCGGGTTCGAGCAATCCGTCGCGTCAGTGCCCCACGCGCAGAGGTTCAGGCCATTTGGCTCGTCACAATCGCCGTCACCGATATATGGGCATGGGTTCAGTTGAGCCTGCGCCGGCACCGGCGCCATCATACCTATTGAAAAAAAAGACGCTAAAACTGCAATACTTGCTAAAGTTATACGCATGGTGCTTGTCCCCTTGTGTGTTTTTTTCTTAACGTTTTGTTCGTTTTTTTTTACTTAACGTCGCTTGGGCCGAGTCTGTCAAAGGAAACCCGTTTCACGCCAAAACCAGTTTAGGGTCACACGGCCCTTCAGAGCGCCGGTTCAAACCCCTCCAACCTCGCCGCGCAGATCATCAAGAATACGTTTCGCCTCGGATCCCTGCAACTTTTGAATGTCGTCCTGATATTTCAGGATCGCCCCCAACGTGTCGGCAATAACCTCTGGTGACAGCTCAATCACATCCAACGCCAGCAGGCATTTCGCCCAATCCAGCGTTTCCGCCACACCGGGGCGCTTGAACAGATCTTCACCGCGCAGGCGCTGCACAAAAGCGACAATTTCCCGGCTTAACGTTTCTGCCGCCTCAGGCACGCGTGCCTGAAGGATCGCCATCTCGCGCTCCAGATCGGGGTAATCAACCCAATGATAAAGGCAGCGGCGCTTCAACGCGTCATGAACTTCACGGGTGCGGTTTGACGTCAGAATAACAATCGGTGGCTCAGGCGCCTTGATTACACCCAGCTCCGGGATCGTGACCTGAAAATCCGACAGCGCCTCCAGCAGGAACGCCTCAAACGGCTCATCGCTCCGGTCGATCTCATCTATCAGCAACACCGGCGCACCAGCGGGATCGGGGCGCATCGCCTGCAACAAGGGCCTCTCGATCAGGAAATCTTCGCTGAACAATTCCGCGTTCAACGCACCGCGCTCCGCGCCACCTGTGGCTTCTGCCGTGCGGATCGCCACCATCTGGGCCGCAAAATTCCACTCATACACCGCGCTGGAGGTGTCCAGCCCCTCGTAACATTGCAATCGGATCAGCCGCCGCCCCAGCGCCGCTGACAGCGCCTTGGCAATTTCGGTCTTTCCGGTCCCCGCTTCCCCCTCAAGGAACAGGGGCCGGCCAAGGGTCAGAGACAGATACACCACCGTCGCAAGCGCGCGCCCGCAGATATAGCCCTCAGATGCCAACGCCGCCTGCACGTCGTCGATCGAATTGAACGCCGCCATGTCACCTCCCTCAGAACCCGCCAACTCAGGGGTCGAGCCCATGAACGCCACACACACGCCTGTGGTCAAGCCACGTCCCGGTTAACGCCCCGACCAACTCCCCGACCAGCGCCCTGCCACCTGCCACCTGCCCGCATGCGTTAACCATGAATTTACCAAAACGCACTGAATTGCCCGGCCCGCTCCGCATCCTCGCCACACTTTCCCGTGATACCACCACCCGTGGCACAATGAGCCACATTCCATTTGACGAATAGTGCAGAGTACCGTTGCCTTATGCCCGATAGTATTGCCCCACAAAAACCCCGCAGCTCCTGGTTGCGCCACCTCAGCCGGATCGGGGCTGATCACGGCTTCTTTGACCGTATCGGCGCACGGCATCTGGCGTTGTTTGTGGAAGAAGGTGACACGTTGGTTGTTAGCTTCGATCGCGCAGAACGCACGTGGGATCAAGGGGATAGCGGATTGCCGCTTGGCTTTGAATGTGTGACGGCGTTGGAGTATTCGTTGCTCAGCCTGATAGCGATTGGCCGCACCTGGTTCCGCGATCCGGCATTGGAAACGCTGCTAAAAGACCTCGCGCTTGATGGATTTTTCACCCTCTACAGCCAGGTTCTGATCGTCGCCACCGGCCCCGATTGCGGCCACGCCGCCGCCCGCGCCGCCCAACATATTCCGGGCGCAAAAGTGCTTCTCAGCCGCCCCGCCGCCGCCATCAGCGCCGCCCACGCCCCGTTTGAGGCCCGCTTCAAGGACGCCCGCCGCGTTAACCCTGATGTGCCACCCCCCCTGGGGCCAGAGGCGCTGCAAAACGCCGCAAAAACCTTCATCCTTTTCGATCCTGCGAACCCGTCGGAGGCCGCTCAGGCCGCCCTGTTCCGGGCGCCGGGAACCACCCGTATCGGCCTGCCTCACACCGGCGCAGCGCTTGATCGCGCCATGGCCCGAGGTGAGGCGCTGGTCCCTCTGACCCGCCACCTCACCCGTGGCACGCTTACCGCCCATCAGATCCGATTGATCCTGCGCCCGATCCTGCGCCGCGATCCCGGCTACCTGGCGCGACTGGAAAATGCTGCCGGGGTTGCGGGCCACCCGGCACGTGCCGCTCTGATTGCCAGGGGCGCGGAGTAGGGCAGCCATAGGGTCCGGCCCATTCGTCGGATGAAGCGGCGAAGGCCGTGCAGTTCGAGGCCGCCTTCACCTCAGTTACCACCCCATGCGAACAAACGCGGGGGAGTCTGGTTGCGGCTGATCGGGGTTGTCTCAATCAACAGGCCCCACCGGCAGGCCCCACCGGCAAGCCCCACCGGCAGGCCCCGCGGAACGATAGAGCGGAAGCGCCTCCTCGTGCCGGTGCAGCGCCCCAAGTGCCGCCGACCCACGATCTGAGGCCGCCCGCACCTGTCAGATTGTGATGCTACCTTTCACCCCAAAAACACCTCATCCACCTCAACCTGCAAACCCGTCGCCAGCCCATTCGTCTGCATCGCCATTCCGATCACCGCCAACACCTCCCCATACATCTCGTCACTCATGCCTTTGGCCTTCGCAGCGGCGGTGTGGGAATGTACGCAATACGAACACCCATTGGCGGTTGAGACCGCCACATACAGCATCTCCTTCACCAGCGGGTCCAACGCGCCCGGCGCCATCACCACACGCAAGCGGTCCCACGTGGCCCGCAGCAACGCCGGATCATGGGCCATCGCCCGCCAGAAATTGTTGATGAAATCGGTGCCCCGGACCTCGCGGATTTCGGTGAAGACAGCCAGCGCCTCAGCGCTGACCTCCTCATCACTCAAAAGCGAAACCGTTGTCATGTCACACCATTGCAAAGATGCGTGCGGGCCCGCCGGTGCCGCCTGCATGTTTTGGTGCGCCGATAATCAGCGTCGCGCCAGACGCGGGCACCTGATCCAACCCCGCAAGGTTTTCGATCCCGAAGCGACCAGCGGGCAACCACGCGTAGTGCGTTGCAAAATCAGCAGAAATTCCGTGATCGAGGGACAGTGTATCCACCGCCATCGACCGCGCCCCGGTCTCCAGCAACATCTGCGTTGCTTCAATATGGAACCCCGGAAAATGTTGCGCCGTCCCGTCAAAACCGCGGAACTCGTCCCCCCCGACCTTTGCGGCCCAGCCCGAATACATCGCCACACAGGCCCCATCGGGGATCTCGCCATTGGCTGAAATCCATGCCGCCAGATCATCGGGCGTCACCGTGGTATCCGCATCACCCTCTGCCCGCGCCGCGATGTCGATCACACACAACGGAGCCACCAGATCACCCACCGGGATCTCATCCACGCTGGCGCCATCGGCGCTGAAATGCAGCGGCGCGTCGATATGGGTGCCGGTGTGTTCGTTCACCGTCAGGTTAAGCAGGTTGAAGCCGTGCTCGGCGAAGTTAAACACCTGCTCACGGGCAAACTGCGGCTCGCCGAAGTAGGTCGGGAACGTCTCCGACAACGTGTGGGTCATGTCGAAAAACGCGCCATGGCCATCAGCCATCGCCGGAGTGGTCTTGGCAAACGTTGCCGCCGCCGCGCCAGCAGCCACAGCCGCCCCACCTTTGAAGAAGTTCCGCCGCGAGAGCATCCGCTCCTTCACCGAATTCATCACACAAATATCACACATATCGTTTCCTCCCTTTGGGTTTCGTCTTGCCCCGCCCGAGGTCTCGGACGGGGCGCTAATCTTGTAGGTAAGTCTTCAGATCCCTTGCGCGGCAATCATTGCTTCCCCGCTGAGGCAGCACATCCCGGTCGCTGCAATCCTACTCCTGCGCCGAGTCCGGTGTGGCGCACAGACCTGCGATGGTTGGTGCGATCCTCATCAGGTGCCCCGAATTTTCAGGGTGCTACCCTCTCCGGCCGCGCCCAGAATAGCTTCAATCATCGCAGCCCCCGACCCGACCGTGGAGCAATGCCACCTGCTTTGCACTATCATACAGCGCCGCCTCCACCCGGCCTCCGACCTGACCTCCGACCGGGCCTCCGACCGGGCCTCCGACCGGGCCATCGTGGAGCATCAATTCGATTCCGTCTATCCTCTGCTCAATCCGCGCGACCAAGGTTCGTTTTCGCTGTGGTTGAAAGCCGCGCACCCGCCGCTCCACGCGCCAGCCCCTTCCCGTGCCCCGCAACTTCCTATAGCACTCCCGCGCAATGACCCACACACTGAGCATCCGCCGCCCCGACGACTGGCACCTGCACCTGCGCGACGGCGCAATGATGCGTGCCGTCCTGCCGGAAACCACCCGCCACTTCGCGCGCGCCATCATCATGCCGAACCTGGTGCCCCCCGTGGTCACGGCCCAGGACGCCCGCGCCTACCGCAACCGCATCCTTGCAGCCCTGCCTGATGGCAGCACCTTCCAGCCGCTGATGACCCTTTACCTGACCGAACAGACGGACCCGCAAGACGTCGCGGCCGCCTTTGCCGATGGCCTGATCCACGCGGTGAAACTTTACCCCGCAGGCGCAACCACCAATTCGGACTCCGGCGTCAAAACCCTGCGCCGGGTCTACCGGGTGCTTGAGAAGATGGCCCAAATTGGCCTGCCGCTGTGCATTCACGGTGAGGTCACCACCCCCGAGGTCGACATTTTTGACCGCGAACAGGTTTTTCTCGACACGGTCCTTGCGCCGCTGCGCGCCGACATTCCAGAGCTGAAAATCACGCTGGAGCATATCACCACGTCCCACGGCATCAACTACGTGTCGGACGCCCCCGGCGACATCGCCGGTACAATCACCACCCATCACCTGATGATTAACCGCAACCACATGTTGGTGGGTGGCATCCGGCCACACTATTATTGCCTGCCGATCGTCAAACGCGCCTCCCACCAAATGGCCCTGCGCAAAGCCGCCACATCAGGCAACCCGCGCTTCTTCCTTGGCACCGATTCCGCCCCCCACGTTGATGGCGCAAAAGAATCCGCCTGTGGCTGCGCCGGGGTGTTTTCGGCCACCAACACCATGTCGTGCCTGGCCCATGTGTTTGAGGAAGAAGGCGCCCTCGACACACTCGAAGCCTTCACCTCCCTCAACGGCCCGGCGCGCTACGGCCTGCCCCCAAACGAGGCCCGTATAACTCTCGAAAAACGCACCACTCCCACCGCCTATCCCGCCAAATTCGACACCGAAGATGGCCCCCTCACCCTCTTCGACCCAGCCACACCGCTGCACTGGCACGTGACCTAAGCCGGTCTCTGCACCCCGAATATCGCCGCCCATTGCTCGACCGGCGGCTATGCCGACATAAATGGAGGCCCCCAGCCTCCCCAGAAGCACCGCCGACAGGACCCTGCCATGATCCCCTCCACCTACCCCGATGATGCCACCATGGCCGCCATGACCGCGCGCATGTTGCTCGACATCAAAGCGGTGCATTTCAACACCTCAGACCTGTTCACCCACGCCTCCGGCAAGCAGGCCCCGACCTATATTGATTGCCGCAAGCTGATTTCGTATCCGCGCATCCGCTCCACCACGATGGATTTCCTGACCTGCAAGGTGATGCGCGACGCCGGGCTGGAGGCGTTTGACAACATCGCCGGTGGTGAAACCGCGGGGATCCCCTTCGCCGCCTTTGTGGCCGAACGGATGGCCCTCCCGATGTCTTACGTGCGCAAAAAACCCAAAGGCTACGGCCGCGCCGCCCAGATCGAGGGTGAGATGCCGGAGGGTTCCCGCGTTCTTCTTGTGGAAGATCTCACCACCGATGGCGGTTCCAAGATCAAATTCGTCGATGCGATCCGCAACGCCGGGGCCACCTGCGCCCATACCGCCGTGATCTTCTACTACGGCATCTTTTCCGGCACCGAAGCGCGGCTGGCCGAACATGGCCTTAAGTTACATTGGCTCACCACATGGGCCGATGTCATTGCCGAGGCGCGGCGCGGCGGCGACTTTGATGAAGCCACAATTGCCGAGGTTGAGCGATTCCTTCATGATCCCGAAGGGTGGCGCGCGGATCGCGGGCTGACTTAGGGGTTCACCAAGCCCACAATTATCTTACGCCGTGGCGATTTCGCCACGCTTGTTCGGCCTGAAGGCCACATCTTGACGCCCACACCTCCTATCCCACATGATGTGGGCCTCAATACCTCACATTCCGTCAACCCAACTTACCCACAGCTTATCCAGATTGACGGCCCCGCAGGCGCACCCGTTATACCCGGCCCAACAACGGCGCCACCAATCACACCACCGATCGCACCACCGATCACGCGGCCAATCACACTTGGGGCCCGCCAGCCCTTGAGGGCCAGCCAGCAAATTGCATCCGGGGGGAGCAGATGAACGAAATTGCAGCCTTGAATCCGTCCCTCCCCGCACCTGTGGAGGGCGCAGACGCGGCCCCGGTTCTGCCCCACAATATCGAGGCCGAGCAGCAGCTTCTGGGCGCAATCCTCACCTCAAACGATGTGCTCGACCGGGTTGATGATCTGGTGAAACCGCAGCATTTCCACGACCCCGTCCATGCCGAGATCTACACCATGGCCGCCGCGCGCATCGCCAAGGGGCTGCAAACCGACGCCACAACCCTGAAAACCTTTGCCGCCGACATTCCCGGCCTGAAGGAACTCGGCAACGCCGAATACCTCATCAAGCTGCAACTCTCAGCTATCGCCACCTCTGCGGCGCGTGATTACGCGCAATTGATCCACGATCTTGCCGTGCGACGTGAACTGATTGACCTCGGCAATCGGGTTGCCGACCGCGCCCGCGCCATGCGCGACGCCACCACCCCTGATGACCAGATCGTTGAGGCCGAGTCCGAACTCTTCGCGCTTGCCGCCACCGGCACCACCAACAAAGGCTTCCAATCCTTCCTCTCCGCGTTACATGACGCGGTGCAAATGGCCAACGCAGCCCACAATCGCCAAGGTGGGCTTGCGGGGGTCTCCACTGGCCTGACCGACCTCGACCGGATGCTTGGGGGCCTGCACAAGTCAGATCTGTTGATCCTCGCGGGTCGCCCATCGATGGGAAAGACCTCCCTTGCCACCAACATCGCCTTCAACGTCGCCAAAGCCTGGCGCCAAGGTCTGAAGGAGGACGGCACCACCGGCACTGTCGATGGCGGCGTGGTGGGGTTTTTCTCGCTCGAGATGTCATCGGCCCAGCTTGCCCAACGGATCCTGTCCGAGGCGGCGGAAATCCCCTCCGAACTGATCCGCAAAGGTGATCTGAACGAGGCTGAGTTCCAACGTTACCTGAAAGCCGCCGGTGATCTGGAACGTTGCCCGCTTTACATCGACGACACCCCGGCGCTGCCGATTGCCCAGGTCGCCGCCCGCGCCCGCCGCCTGAAACGCTCACCCAAAGGCCTCGACCTGCTGATTGTCGACTACCTGCAACTCCTCAAAGGCTCCGGTAAATCCGACAACCGAGTCAACGAGGTTTCCGAGATCACCCAAGGTCTGAAAGCCATCGCCAAGGAGTTGGATATCCCGGTGATTGCCCTGTCGCAGCTGTCACGTCAGGTTGAAAACCGCGAAGACAAACGCCCGCAACTCAGTGACTTGCGCGAATCCGGCTCAATTGAGCAGGATTCGGACGTGGTGATGTTTGTGTACCGGGGTGAATATTACAAAGAGCGCGAGAAGCCGGGGGAAGATAACCTTGAGGCGATGACAAAATGGCAGCAGGATATGGAGCATCTGCACGGCAAAGCCGAGATCATCATCGGCAAGCAACGCCACGGCCCGGTTGGGTCACTCGAACTCAGCTTTGAAGGCCGCTTCACCCGCTTCGGCAACCTCGCCAAGCCGTGGCAGGGCGATGGGCAGGGCTACTGAACCTCCCCCACCGCCGCCGGGCCAACCGCTCCCCTCCCCTGGCGCGCGGCGGCGGCGCGCCCTTCTCTTGACGCGCCGCCCCGAAACCCGCACCAACCCTCCATGGCCACCGGAACCCTCACCATCGACCTCGGCGCACTGACCGCCAATTACCGCGCCCTCGCCGCGATGAGCAGCGCAGAAACGTCCGCAGAGGCGTCAGCCGTGGTCAAAGCTGACGGCTATGGGCTTGGGGCTGCGCTGGTGGCCAAAACCCTCGCCAAGGCAGGCGCACGCCGGTTCTTTGTCGCCACCGCTGAGGAAGGGGTCACCATCCGCCAAACCCTTGGCCAGGGTCCGGAAATCAATGTCTTCTCCGGCCACATGGCAGGTGACACGACGCTGATCCGCAACGCCCATCTCACCCCGATGCTCAACGCGCCGGAACAACTCACCCGCCACCAAAACGCCCTGCCAGATCACCCCTTCGGGGTTCAACTCAACACCGGCATGAACCGTCTCGGGTTCGAACCCGCCGACTGGGCCGCCTGCCGCGATCACACAACAAACGCCACCCTGCTGATGTCGCACCTCGCCTGCGCCGACATGGCGGATCACCCGCAAAACGCCGCCCAACTCAGCGCATTCCACGCCCTCACGGCAGGCACCGACACGCCAAAATCCCTCGCGGCGACCGGCGGCACCCTCCTTGGGCCAGACTATCACTTCGACCTCACCCGCCCCGGTATCGGCCTTTACGGCGGCGCACCCTTCATCGACGCCCAACCCGTTGTCCGCCTCTCCCTGCCGATCATCCAGACCCGCGACGTGGCCCAAGGCGAAACAATTGGCTACGCCGCCACCTACACCACCCAAACACCACGAAAAATCGCCACCCTTTCAGCGGGTTACGCCGACGGCTTGATCCGCGCGATGTCCTCCAACGCCACCCTCTGGCACGGCGATACCCCCTGCCCCCTTGTTGGCCGTGTCTCCATGGACCTCCTCACCGTCGACATCACCGATTGCACCGACACCCCCGAACACCTCGACATTCTCGGCCCGCACCAAACCATCGACACCCTTGCCGCAGCGGCCAACACAATCGGCTACGAAATCCTCACCTCCCTCGGTCGCCGCTACACCCGCAAGGTTATCACCCCATGACCCTCCTCACCCCCTTTGGCGCCTTCGGTCGCACAATCCTCACGCTCCTGGCCGCCATCGGCCAAGTCACCTATTTCGCCGCCTCCGCGCTCCGCCACCTCGTCACGCCGCCGTTTTACCTGCGCGAAACCGCCCGGCAATTCCTCACCATCGGCTGGCTCTCGCTGCCCGTGGTCGGCCTCACCGCATTCTTCACCGGAGGCGCCCTGGCCCTGCAAATCTACGCCGGCGGCGCGCGATTCAATGCCGAAGCCGTGGTCCCCCAGATCGTCGCAATCGGCATCACCCGCGAACTTGGCCCGGTCCTCGGCGGCCTCATGGTCGCAGGCCGCGTCGCCGCCGCCATCGCGGCGGAAATCGGCACCATGAAAGTGACCGAGCAGATCGACGCCCTGCGCACCCTCTCCACCCACCCGATGAAATACCTCACGGCCCCGCGCCTGATCGCCGCCACACTTTCCCTGCCGATCCTCGTCGCCGTCGGCGACAGCATCGGCATCTTCGGCGGTTACCTGGTGTCCACCTCGCGCCTCGGCTTTAACGAGGCCGCCTACCTCGCCAACACACGGGACTTCCTCGAAACATGGGATATCACCTCAGGCCTCCTGAAAGGCGCCGTCTTCGGCTTCATCGTGGCGCTGATGGGCTGTTATCACGGCATGAACTCTGCTCGAGGAGCCCGCGGCGTCGGCCGCGCCACCACCCAGGCCGTTGTATCCGCCTCAATTCTCATCCTTGCCGCCAACTACCTCCTGACAGAAGCGTTTTTCTCTGCCTAAGTCCCAGCCACAGGCCCGTCCCTTCATCTGGCCAGAAATACCTCGGGGAGTCCGAAGGACGGGGCAGCGCCCCACTCCGCCGCAGGCGTACGCAAACAATCGCGGCCCCTGGCCGCTCCATTTAACAACAGGCCCACCGCCACTATGCCCGACCCTGCAAAAATTGCCCTCACCAACCTGCAAAAATCTTTCGGCCGCAAACATGTGCTGCAAGGCATCACGCTGGAGGTGGCCAAAGGCGAAAGCCTTGTTGTCATCGGTGGCTCGGGCACCGGCAAATCGGTACTCCTGAAGTGTATCCTCGGCCTGATAAAACCCGACGCCGGCACCATTGCCATCGACGGTATCCCCGCCGCCACCAACCCCGACTTCCTCGACCGTTTCGGGATGCTGTTCCAGGGTGGCGCGTTGTTTGATTCGATGCCGGTCTGGCAAAACGTCTCCTTCCGCCTGCTGCGTGGCCCGAGCACCCGCAAACAGGCCCGCGAAGCGGCGATCGAGAAGTTGCGCCGCGTCGGCCTGAACCCCGACACCGCTGACCTGTACCCGTCCGAACTGTCAGGCGGCATGCAAAAACGCGCCAGCCTCGCCCGCGCCATCGCCGCCGACCCCGAGATCATCTTTTTCGACGAACCAACCACCGGCCTCGACCCGATCATGGCAAATGTAATCAACGACCTCATTCAGGAAATCCTGTCCGAGATCGGGGCCACCACCATCACCATCACCCACGACATGTCCTCCGTACGGGCCATCGCCAACACCGTCGCAATGCTCCATGACGGCAAAATCCGCTGGCACGGTCCGGTGGCGCAGATGGACACAGCCGACGACCCACATTTGCGCCAATTTATCTCCGGCAGCCCTGACGGCCCTATCGAAACCCTCCGATAAGCCCCCAAACTCGCGCCAATAGCGCCGCACCTACCTGCTCCCCTTCCCTCGCGCTCACCCTCACCCTGCCGCCCCCCTCCTTGCGCGCCCCTTG